>JAFAQB010000176.1 GCA_019246625.1 Nitrososphaeraceae archaeon | reverse complement strand
TAGCTGAGAAGACTTTTACAGTATAATCTAAACATTATCCCCTCAAATGAACAACAATAGTAAGAAACGATGGACGTTATTATAGTGTTCATTCCAAGAGGCTTGAATCACTTGGCATAAACGTAAAGAAAATAAATGACTTAAATGATTCACAAGAGTTTGAAAATCTAATTGAGAATATAAAACAGGCTTATTTTCAAGATTATAAAACCTGTTATGATCAGCAGAAAGAAGAGATAAATTGCATTAGTCCATTTAAATAACCCACAAAACCTGTAGGCTTTAGGCTAGAATTAATTGCTACTTATTCCAAGTAAGAAACATAACTACAATTAGTATCCCTGTTGTGACTACAGCACACCATCCTATAATATTAGATATCTTCCCATTAATCCAAAGGCCAAGCATTTTTTTGTCATTAGCTATTCCTATTATTGCGACAAGAACAGGTATGGCTACTATACCATTTATAACATTTGTATATACTAAGGCTTTAATTAGATTGACATGCAGGAAATTTATAAATAGACCGGATATCGTTGATAACGATATTACAAGGTAAAATGCTTTAGCTTGATTAAACTTTTTGCTTAGACCTTGCTTCCATCCAAATATGTCTGATAAAATATAACCGCAGTCACCAGCCATTACAGGTATTGCTAACAATCCAACGCCAATTATTCCTATAGCAAAAATTGTCTTTGATATGACGCCGGCAAAAGGAAATACCTGTACTAGAGGCTCTAATGCCTTCGCCACCTGATCAGCAGTATGTATATCGGTAATACCGTTAGCGTGAAGAGTCCCTGCTGTGGATATTATTATGAACCAAGCAATTGATCTAGAAATTGCCATGCCTATTGCAACATCCTCCTTCATTAATCTGAATACATTTCGTGTGATCCTTGGCTTGCCTTTCCCAATTTCCTCTATGTTGTATTTGCCAACATCTTCCTCAGCTTCCCCAGAGGCCTGCCAGAAGTACAAATAAGGAGACAATGAGGCACCAAAAACTGCTACTAAAAGAGCTGCATAGGAGGAGCTGAATTCTATATGAGGAATAATACTTGCAATTAAGATTTGATTCCAACTTCCTCCAACTATTATTGCAGTTATAGCATAAGCAAATAGAGAAATACAAAGAAATTTTAGTATCTTCACATATCTTTTGTAAGGTATCAAAATCTCTGCAGCAATGATAAGGGCTGTGTAAGAAACAATAACAAAAACCATTGGAACTTTAGGTAATACAAGATGTATAGAGGCTGAAATGGCAGCGATGTCTGCTCCAATGGTTACGACGTTGGCAATAATTAACACAGAAGCAATAGTGTAAACAAAACTCTTTCGATTGTATTTCTTCTGTATAGCAGCAGCCAATCCACCACCTGTTATCAATCCTATGCGTGCACACATTTCTTGAATTACTATTAACATCGGGTAAAGATAGATAGCTGTCCATAACAAACCAAAGCCAAACTGCGCTCCTGCTTGAGAAAAAGTGGCAATTGCGGAAGGATCATCATCTGCTGCTCCTGAGATTATTCCGGGACCCAAAGACTTCAGAAATTTCTTAAATGATCTTAGACATGAAGACAATGAGATCCCTTTAGTAGAAAAAGCAAATTCTTATTCTTTATTCCTTTTCACATCTTGACTTTACAAATATACATTGACTCTCATAACCGTTGTCGAAAAAGTGTTCTTAATGAGATTAAAAGTCCTTTTCTCTGCGTACGCGGGATTTGTATCGGTATTTGCTATTCCGAAAGCGTTGGTAATAATTGTTTTGTATCCGCAGGCCTGAATTTGGTAGTCTCTATTGTTAAGCAATGGCCGATACTGCTTGTCGTCTATCTTGAGAAGGATTTATTATTATATCTAATATAATTAAATATCATGCGATTTGGTCTACAGCACCCTAATTTCACTTTCGATTATAACGGCCAAGATACATCCCAGATTGTAGATTCCTTAAAGAACCTGGTTAGGAAGGCAGAAAACTATGGCTTTGATTCGTTTTGGGTTATGGATCATTTCCATCAAATTCAATTTGTGGGAAAACCAGAAGAACCAATACTCGAAGGTTGGACAGTAATATCTATGCTTGCTGGCACAACTACAAAAATAAAGCTGGGGACGCTTGTAACAGGTGTAATATACAGACATCCATCAGTTTTAGCGAAAGTAGCTGCCACGCTGGATGTACTAAGTAAGGGAAGATTGTTCATGGGAATAGGAGCCGCTTGGAACGAACAAGAATCCTTAGCATACGGTATTTGCTATCCGCCTAATCAAGAGAGACTGCTTAGGCTGGAAGAGGCAATACAGATTATGCGTAAAATGTGGACTGAAGAGCCTTCTGCTACTTTCAATGGAAAATACTATCAAATACGCAACGCATACTGTAACCCTAAACCGATACAGAAGCCATCACCGCCCATCTTAATTGGTGGAAGTGGCGAAAGAAAAACACTCAAGATTGTAGCAAAGTATGCTGATGCATGTAATCTATTCGGATCTGCTGAAACAGTAAGAAAGAAATTGGGTATTTTAAAAGAGCACTGTAAGAGTGTAGGAAGAGATTATGGTTCAATCTTAAAGACCAAACTTAGTATTATTGTAGTAGATGACAACAAGGAAATGGCAAAGAAAAGAGTACAACAGATTTTCAAGGGAATGCCGGAAGAACAAGTTAGCGAATTTGTGATATATGGAGCGCCAGAGGATATATCAAGACATATGGAATTACTTGAACAAATTGGTATTGAGTATCTTATAGTAGATTTAGAGCCATCCAGAGAACTTGACGCGTTAGATATATTTGCAAACAAGGTTATAAATAAATAAAGCTACTTGATCGAAAACCAAAAGCGGAGTTGCAGGCAGGCAGGCAGGTCCTGTTCGTATGCTACGATATATCATAGAGTAACCAACAAAGCTTCTGATTTGCTTATGGAAGAAAAGAATTGATGAGAGCAGCGAGAACCCAGGAGCTATCTTGTATGACCATGGTATGGACTAATATGAGTATGACACTGCCAGCAGAGAACCATGGTTACTATAGCTGAGATAGATGTGATCCCTTCAAAATTTAAAAGAAAGGTAAAGATGCCAAAGATGCCAGGGAAGACGAAGAGGCGATAGATGCAAAAGATATCCGATAGATGTACCAATAGAAGGCTCAAAACATACCTTCGGGTTTTGGCCAGCGGAGAAATGCGGGCCGAAGAAGGTTTGGCAATCATACTAAAAGCTGATTTCTCAGCTAGTCCTACCAGAATTCATTTCAGAAAGGAATATACAAAGACAAAAGTTGCAAGAGATGTCTACATCTCAGATGAGGCAACTCAATACCTTAAAGAATGGATAGATCGGAAATACAGAGACAGACGAAAAGAAAGGCTTGATACAATTATAAAAGATGATGAAGACCTAATATTTACTGCATATAAAATCAGGAATCCACATTCACCTGCTAGACGAGTTTCAAAAATTATTATCAATTGTAGGAATGGATGAAAAGAAAGAAGGCAGCAAGCAGAGATGGCGCAAAATAACTCTGCACAGTTTTAGAAGATTCGTTAAAACAACAATAGGAGATCAGGTAAATTCCGACTATTCGGATTGGTTTATAGGCCATATTAAGAGCTCGTACTATGAAAGAAGGCAAATCTACGCTACCAAATGCATGAAGTATGTTACATTTTTAGACTATGAAAAATTAGAGACTACAGGTAAAAACATCGAGGCCAAACAGAATTTAACAGCTTCCTTAGAATTTTAGTGCGAATATATGCTAAAAAGTAGACAGTACTTTTAACATCAAGCAATGCCATCTATGGCGAATCGACCAGAATATACTCTTTATTTCTTAAATACCATATCTAACCCTTTCTCATTACCCTGGTTTTTACCTGCCTGTAATGCCTATCACAGAGGTAATCCTGGTCAAAAGGCCATTCTGGGTGGTCACTTTCCTTCCTAAATCTTCCAGGCTGGTCGCATGACTGAGACAGGTTTACCCTATTGGTGAACTTGCACTTTTCCATATCCTACCAGATCTTATTCACACCACTGGAATTTCTTGTTTTCATCATTATGCCCACTCTTAGTTAGCGAATGAAATGTTGTATCCAACAGTTCTGGAGCTATCGTAAAGCTCCGTAAAGCTCCCATTTGTGGGACACTCAAATATAGCGATCATAAGTAGATATACAAGGAAGGTATAGATTATACCGGCCCTATTCGTATGCTACGATATAGCTAGCATATACCAACAAGAAAGCAACTCTGAAATATAGCGGCCATAAGTAGATATGCAACGTAAATATAGATTTATTTTGTTGTTTTGACGCAAGCAGTGCATGAAGCAGAACCCTCACTATAGTGGTAATTATAATAATCTCGTAATAAGAAACATTACTGAAAAAGATATTCCGCACATAGTCAATTTACAAAGAGCATCCTTTGCAGATATGGCTGCATACGGAATGATATGGCCTAAATCCTTTCTTAAAAGTCATATTCGTATTTTTCCGGAGGGGCAATTCTGCGTAGAAATTGATCAAAGAATAGTGGGATCGGCAAGTAGTCTTATGGTTTCCTTAGAAACAGATTATATGGATCATACTTGGTATGATGTTACTGGCAATGGGTTATTTCTAAATCATGATTATAATGCAGATAGTTTATATTGTGCAGATATTTCTACGCACCCAGAATTTCAACGTAAAGGTATTGGAACAGCTCTATATAATGCGAGAAAAAGCTTAGCCACGAAACTAAACTTAAGGAGAATAATAGCTGGAGGGAGATTATATAACTATTGTAAGTATTCTCATATGATGTCAGCTGAAGAATATGCTGAAAAAGTAGTGAAGAAAAAAATTATAGATCCAGTTCTGACTTTTCAGCTAAAAAACGGATTTCGCTTTATTAAATTACTTAATGAATATCTTTATGATGTGCGCTCCTTAAATTATGCCAGCTTCATTGAATGGTTAAATCCGAACTATATTCATCATTAGTTGAGATATTGACTTGAATCTAACGTTTGAAAAACTGATAGCAGATGGTATCAATGGGTGAGAATGGTAGATATGAAATAACTCAAAATGCAGTACTAATTAATCCTTAACTGCTGACGATGGTGTTGTTGCTGTTGATGATGAAATTGTTGTTGTTGGAATTCCGGCTGCTGTCTCTGCTGCATGTATTCTTTGCTGCTATCTTCTATTATTGCTACTATATCTATTTTCACATCCTTTGATGTATTGTTGCTGTAACTAATTCATTCATGTGTTCAGATTCCTTCTGCCTTTCTATTTTAATATGCCAATTTGTTTGTATAAGCAAGGCTTTAT
>JAFAQB010000020.1 GCA_019246625.1 Nitrososphaeraceae archaeon | reverse complement strand
ATCGACCCCGCGGTTTGGTACCTCGATGTCGGCTCTTCCCATCCTGGTTCTGCAGCAGGAGCCAAGGGTGGGGCTGCTCGCCCATTAAAGGGGAACGTGAGCTGGGTTTAGACCGTCGTGAGACAGGTCGGTCTCTGCCTGACAGGGGCGCGGTTGTCTGAGGGGAAGTTGCCCCTAGTACGAGAGGAACAGGGCAGCGCAGCCTCTGGTTTATCAGCTGTCCGACAGGGCACGCTGAGCAGCTAAGCTGTTTAGGATAACTCCTGAAAGCATCTAAGGAGGAAGCCTTACCCGAGAAAAGACAGCCTTCCGTAAGGAGAAGGGCGGCCATAGAAGATGGCGTTGATGGGATGGAGGTGTAAGCATCGAGCTTCGGCGAGATGTTCAGCCTGCCATTTCCAATAGCCCAAGGCACCTCAATGTATGTTGTATGTAAATCAGAATCTGGTCTACTAACTAGTTAACAGTTAAAGTGCCCTAAACACGCAAAGAACGGTATATGCTAATGGCAATCTGTGTGCTGTGAATAATAGCAATGCCTTGGTAATATTTGCGTTGTTTGTATACGGATTGATTGATTGATTCTACGCATGACTGTTACATGGTCCTAATTTTATTTTTGGTTAATATCCTAATTTTTTACATCTTATTACTGTTCTGCTTCTCTTCCATAGCATGGTCATATCTGGGTGCTATGTACAGTATCCCACAGATGACTAGACATTGACAGATATAATACGCCAACCTATGATGGACGAGGAGGATCTTCATCAAAGTATCAAAATCATAAGGCAATGCTTAAAAGAACTTCCAGACAGTCCATTCAGAGCAAAGCTTCCTCCAATGCCAAGAGGCCCGCCAGGGGAGTTGTATAAGCGAGCTGAAGCCGGCAGAGGAGCATTAGGCCACTACATTGTAAGCGATGGCGCTCCTAGACCTTATTGACACGAGTGCACCTTCAATGAGAAATTTGCTTGTTTTAGCCCATTTATTAAAAGGAGCAAGGTTAGCAGATTTGCCTATGATTTACTGGAGTCTCAATATCTGGCATATTGAGATCGATAGGTAGATAGGTAACAGGTCAATTAAGAAGTAATGCGTAAAAACACCCAATCGCACTCCAATTCTTTTATTCTATAAATACAGGATTAACCAGAGGACACAACAAATCAATGAATAACAAGAGCAGAAAGAGCAACGGGAGAAGTAACAGCAAGGAAAGCAAAACCTTATTGTCAAAATTAATCGATCCTGGTGCTGGTTTTAAATGCATTTATTGGTAAGCTTGAGACATTTTAGTTAAAGCCATAGACAGACCTCTTGAGTATGCTGTTAACTGGGGCAGAACATATTCTTTATGGCCAGTACATTTAGAGACTGGATGCTGCAGTGTAGAGCTAGGAGCAGCTTCTGGCCCACGATTTGATTTAGAACGCTTTGGAGTAATTGAGGCATTTGGTTCGCTAAGACAATGTGACTTGCTGATAGTTCTTGGTACAGTAAATAGAAAGATGGCGCCTAGATTGAGGATGGTCTATGATCAGATGCCTGAGCCAAAATATGTTATAGCTATGGGTACTTGTGCAATTACTGGAGGATTATACTTTGACTCATATAATGTACTTCCGGGTATAGACGATGTCATTCCTGCAGATGTGTATGTTCCTGGATGTCCTCCAAGACCTGAAACCCTCATTCAAGGAATAATACTTCTACAAGAAAAAATAAAAAGAACAGGAATAAAGCGGGTATGAAAATAAATAGCTAAAAATGAAAATGCAAGTAAAAAAATCCTGATAAGTAGGTAATTTTTAAACAGCGATAACCTATTTTGTGATAGCTGTAATAACATATCTACAACACAAGTTCCTAGTGCAATTTTCTTTGTATTAGCAGCCACAAAAGTAAGAAGATCTATTGGATCAAAGACTCTTTGATATTCTACTGGTAGGCTATCAAGACTATCAAGATGAGAATATGTTTTCCCTGTAGTTGTTAGCGCGCTAAGGCCAGAATCAAAACCTTTTCCCTTATTTGCATCGCATAGTCCTCTACCAGATATTACTGTATGTATTGTGTTGTCATTGTTAGTCCACGTTACCTTATCTCCAACTTTATATTCAATATACTTTTTATCTTTATTTTACATCAGTCATAGACAAAATTTTCTTTTATAAGAAATAGTATGAAAAAATGGAACGTGTGCATATTTGTTTAATCGGTAAACTAAAGACAAATGTAGCTCCTTTGCAATCAGGATTGTTAACAGCCTAAATTTCACCACCCTGAGCTTCTATTATTCTCTTAAAGATGTAAAATCCCAATGCCTTTCTTAGAGTTAGTTACAAATTTTGAATTATAAGAGATTGCAAATAACTTAGGATTTTATTATTTTGATGAAAAACCATTAATTATTTAAGAGATTATCATATAAATGTAAAAATATCTACTCTGAAGAAGATAACACGGTGGCGCTTGGTCTAAAGCTCCTATCTTTCTCTGACTAGGTCGTTTTGCTTATGTGACACAAAATATACGGCTGTTCCTGATCCTACACTAACCAGGAGTCAGATCCACTCACTTTAAGGTAGGCGCTTGGTCTAAATCTTCTATGCAAATGTATAATATTTAAGCATCAAGATGATATCGCTTAATTAAGCTGATCACCATACATGTTACCAATGACTATTTTTGACACTAGTTATGTGTCAAAGAATTTTATAGCTTCATCATAATTTCCTGAATCAAGAAGACACATACCTCTGTTATTCCATGCACTAACACCTTGAGGATTAATTTCTATTGCTTTAAGATATGTATCTGCAGATTTATCATACATCTTTAAATCATGGTAGACTACACCTATTGAATATGTATAAATATCATATTTTGATGCACTGTCTAAATTTTTTGGAATCTCAATAGTATCTTCGATAACTTCCATGGGAAGTCTTCCGCCCTCTTCAGTCTCTAGCATAGCGATATTGTAAGCAGCTGATACTACGGATTTTGTAAGATCGGGATGGTTAGATAATTTGAATAATATATCAGTAGCATCTTTTAAGATCTGTTTTCTGTCTTGCAATATCCTCCTATTTCTTACACTAAACATGTATGAAAGTAACTCCAAGTCCCACCTAGGATGTTTTGTTCTATATGCCCCTGCTAACAATTCTAAGATGGATTCTTGTTCGAGATCACTGGCATATTCTGAAAGCTGTAATTTTTCGAAGAGTGTTTTAGATGCCGGGTAGTTCGCAAGATCCAATAGAGAACATATTAAGGTAGTCCGGAGCTTCTCGACGTCGTCTTGCAAATAATCATCATAGTCTAACCGTGCATCCAAAGCTAATCCTTTACCAAGTACAAGAAACCTGATTCTAATGGGTATGATTTTGTTAATAGAAAGCATTATCATAAGCAAAGCAATTGCTATTTCATGGAATCAGTGAGCACCAAAGTAAGTCTATGTATCCTGATGAATTTGCCCATCTTATCATAAAAAGTATGCTTTACCTACTTTATCATTCTACAAGGCAATGCTCTCGATAATATCATTCTATACTACTCAATACTAACTGATACTATTCATTATATACCATGCAGTCAACAGTACTAAACACATGTCAACATCAAAAAAACAAGATCGAAAAGAAGATAACAATAACAACATAACCGAAACATATTCACAACTCCAGCGCGAGCAGGAACAAGCAATAACCAAAGCATTAGACGAATCTAAAGACAACATAAAGAAAACAACAAATGAAGCAAGAAGAGAAATTCCACGTTACACGGATGTTGTTTCTGATTATCAAGAAAATACAGTTCAAGCAATTAGAGAAGTTGCTGATGCTTATATAGAATCCCAAAAGGACATTATTGTCAACTCATTACAACTTTGGTCAAATTGGATGATATCTCCAAGACAAATAGCCGAAGACTATTCAAATGCAGTTAGTAATCTAGCGGACAATGCTATATCAGCAACAAGATTAGCAAATAATGCTATTTCTGCAAATCTACAAGTATTCAATACGTCTGTTCAGACTGCCAAAGAGAATGTAAAGGAATTCTCGAAAATGAGCGGCAATACCATAAAAACATTCCAACAAGTATCAAAACATCCTGATAAGCACTTCGCTCGCAGCAGCTTGATAGAACAATAAATACATCAACTAATAGAAGAAATAGATAGATATATCTCTACATACTTAGGTAAAAAGATAGTAATCACAACGGGAAATATCCACAACCTTTCTTTTTACAACAATCTTCTGAAACAAAACACACACTCCACTAGTTCTCGACGTATTCTTTCGATTGAGGAAGCCTAGAGATGTGGACAGATCTTTCAGTTAGAAAGATCTATGGATATAATATTCATACACTCAGGGCAAGAAGTAACTACTATACATTATTTAGCGATGTTGGAAGAACCAACGTATCTAAGTATTGCAAAAATCCTGAAGCGTTCAAAATTTGGAAACACATTACTAGTGGAAAAAGAACCAACAAAAACTTCGATGCATTTATAGATAAAAAACTAGATCTTTTTTTCATTTAGTTTATACTCCTTTGAGTAAATATTATCCCTTGATATTTTTGCCAATTTTATTTTACTAACTGTTAGTCATCAATCAATCGTTACTACCAAATAGATTCGTAGTAAGTAATTATGTTGTATATTTTATAATCGTATTTCTTATATAGTGTTACTAGGAGTGGTAATGTTTACAAAGAGAACAACAGTGGCTATCTTTGCTATTGTCACGGCGTTAGCGCTAATAACAGCAGGCAGTTATGCTTCTTCAGCGGTCGTATCAGGATACCACAAAAAAAGACAATCACGACCAGCAGTATGTCTCTAACAATGACTTAAAGAGTCTGTTTGCATGTCAATCTAAAGCTGCAAAAATTGGCCCTGTAAACCAAGCTGAAGTGGATAATTGTTATAATCAAATCTTTCCGCAAGGGCAAGGAGAACAAACCCCGCCACAGCAAACTGCTGTGCAGCAACTAGTGCAATTAATGCGTGAAGGTTTTCCATTTAAATAGCTCCTTTGACATCTGCCCATACCTGGTGGCTGTTTGTAGGATGATAGCAGTAACCTGATCATGTGATAAATACTAGAAGCATAATAACACCAATTATTTTTAAGGTTACATGAATATATAATAAACGATTAAGAATTAAGTTTATTCTTTTTATAACAGCAGCAGTTTACCTTGCATTTTCATTAATCGTATACGAATCCTTTACCATAAATGCTTAATTATTTAATAATCGAAATTTAATACAATGTATTATGACGACAGTGATGAATTGGCATACTTGTGGACAAAGATAAAATTCGTTCAAAAATACATGAATAAAAATAAAAATTCTAGCATAGATGATGCCGAAAAAGAGTTCCAAAGATTGATTGAAGGTCTTATGGCTAGCAGAATTGAACAAGCAAACAAAATCTTAAATGCCAGGCATTCCTTAAATGAATAATAAGACATGCCTGTAGATGAATAACACATGGAGAGGTTTCTCTATAGATTCTGTGTTCGAATAGACTGGCGTCATTTTCTAGAAAAATAGAAACCCTTATAGAGTCAAATATATATACTACGGGTATGGTTAGTAATACCGCTACAACAGACAGAACAAGGAAAATAGCAATTACTCTTCCTAAATCAGTTTTACAAAAGATCGATAACGAGCGTGGTGATGTTCCACGAAGTAGATATATTCTCAGAGCAGTAGAAAGTTATCTTCATGTCAAGAGAGGGAGTAGAAGCAAAAGCGAGCATTGAGATCATCTCTGCTGACGTTATTTGAGTAACAATTACAGCAATTTTTGGTCATGCTAGGGTTGGGGAATAGGATTATATTTATAAATAAGGTTGAAGAGGCTCATTACAAACCATCACCACCACCTTCCATTCACGTAAACTGACATAGCTTTGTAAGAGCAGAAATACAATTTTAAAGGATTTTCAGACTACTTGCTATTGCATAGATTGTAGCATTGAAGCCTAAGTATCCCGCGGCATGTGTTTTGCCCATATACAAGATATATGTGCTCTAGCATGGGTAGCTAAATTGAATATGCGTTTCTGGGGTATGTATGATAATGTGATGTTCACCTCTAAATGTATCCTGAATAGGAGTTGAACAATTTTCATGAACTAGAGAGAAAGGGAAGAGAAATTAGACAAGGATGATTGAATTCGTTGCATACGTTTTTCTACTATGCAAACAAAATCTAATCATCGAAATAACATTACAATTACAATTACAAGGCCGAATTCTGCCTTATTTATCACTGCTTACAGAGTAGGAAATTACTATGGCCTTATGACTAGAAATCAGTATTAATGGGACTGAACAAGATTCCGCAAATTTTCAGATATGATTTGGCTTAGATCAACCTTGGCAAATTCAGTAGGAATGGAATTTGTCGCAATTATGTCTTCTATTCCAGCTGCCTTGATTCTTTGTATTGCATTACCAACCAATAACGCGTGGGTGCATAATGCATAGACCTTGCCGCATTCATTTTTCTTTAGAGCCCTACACGCGTTAACAATGCTATCACCACTGCTTATCATATCATCTATGAGTAGTATATCTCTGTTCATAATACTTGAATCTAGTCTTTCATCAACGTGTACTTCACCTGTGTCTCTGTTACGAGATTTCTTTAGAGCCATCAGATCAACTTTTAGAATCTTGGCAAATTCTCTCGCTCGTGCTATTCCGCCAGAATCTGGTGAGACAACAATGGGCTTGGTAAGTTTCATCTGATTTGCAGCGTAATCTGCCAAAATTGGAATGGAAGAAATATTATGAACATTGATCGTAAAGTGTGATAATGCAAGTGAGCTGTGAATGTCAACCGTTACAACTTGCTTTGTTCCAACAGCTTCTAGTAGTTTAGCTACTAATGCTATACTAACAACTTCTCCTTCCAAAAATACTTTATCTTGACGAGCGTAGGCCATATAAGGAATAACGGTATAGACATTCACCGCTTTGCAGTCGGTACAATTCTTTATCATCATCAATGCCTGTAGCAGATGTCTGTCAGTTGGAGGATATGTAGATTGTACTATGATGCAGCATTTTTTTCCTGATTTTCCTATTTTGATCTTGCTTTCACCATCTGTAAATATACGAACATCTACTGGAATGAGTTCTGCATCTAAATCTCTCGCAATTCTTGTAGCAAGATCAGTGGACGAAGGCCCTGCTATGATTGAGATTTCTCCATTCAAATTATAGCTAGGTTCATGAGTTGTTATCATTCTTAAAAACGTTGACACGTGGAGAGAATTGGACTCCTATAATAGTGTGACATATAACGTCGACTACAATGATATTTCATCAAATATCATTTATTGTTGGGTCTTGTTTTATCAGATTGCTGTAATACTCGCAAGCTGATAAATAATATATATTCTCAAATACAATATAGTTTAGTCCACACTTTTTCTAATAGTTGAGATTTGCCTCTTCGATAGGTTCTTTGACCCCCATCATACGAATTGTCTGCTCAAAGTACCTTTTTCCTTCAGACACAAATATCTGCAATCTGCCAGTACCAGTTTTCTTTAATATTCTATTAAACGCCAAAAATTTCCTAACATCCTTTGCGATAATTGTTGCAGGATCTACAAATTTTACAGTAGGCAGTAAATTACTGAGGTATCTTTTTACAAATGGAAGGTGAGTACTTGACAGAGTTATCACATCTATTTTTCTGTCCAGTTCATTTCCTAATACACGTGATATTATGTCATAGGTTCTGCGCTCATTTGTTATGTATGTACCATTTTCTACTAGTTCAACTATCGGTGAAGCATTAAATTTAGTCACAAGAATATCCTGAGGTATTTCTCTTCTAATCTGGTCCTCGAGGCCTTTGCTCATTATAGTTCCTTGCGTTGCCATGATTCCAATATGTTTTCTCTTTGTTAATCTACAAGCCATTTTAAGAGGAGGTCGAACACCTAGTAATGGTATATTTGCAATTCTTTTAACTTCGTCTAGGACTTGAATGGATGGTGTATTTGAAGCAATTATGATCAGTTTGGGTTTGAATCTTCCTAGATATTTTACAGTATTTACAATAATTTCACGTAACTCTGCATGTGATTTATTTCCATATGGGAAATGTGCTTTATCTGCAAAATATAAAAGGTTTTCATGAGGTATTTCTTTCTTTAATTCACGAATAATTGATAATGAACCTACGCCAGAATCAAACACCGAGACAGGGTTATTCATAATAGCTATGATTTTATTACGTAGTATAAATGTAAACAGATCATATCTATATTTGTCATCTCGTAGAAAAGCGAATTTTGCAATGGCATATAAGTTAAATCACGTTTAAAGTGGAATCTGATGATCTCTTAGCCATATATATAGTGGAATAAGAGGATGATGAAATGGTAAAGATTCTTTATCCTTTTTGTTGTAACCTATCATGACCATTCTTCCTACTAGCTCTCTCTGTATATCGTGAATTAACTCAGTATCTTTGAAAGGGCCATATATCTGGAAATGATATTCTTGTTCATGATAAGACACATGCTGTGCGAAGCAATCTGATAGTATTACCGGATCATTAGATATTCGTATCTCATTAACTACATCATCAATCCTTTTTTCAACAGCAATTTGTAACCCTCTATTGATGTATTTGTTACGGGTAAATTCTGAATTCATCCTTGTTTTCGGACTGTTGTCATACATTTCAATATCTTTTGACATATTGGCTACTGTGCGGGTCGCAAGATCAAATACATATTTTAGCTGGTTTTCTCCATTAATTTTACTCTTTTTGCCATAAAGATAAAAAATACACGTTAATTCATTATTTTTGATAAATGGAAAATTTTGATGGCCATTTATAAATTCAGCAATACGTTTTGAAATGTCCTCTGGGAGGATCATCCCCATATATGAGTCGACAGCTATGCTCATATGTACGCATCTATCGTTAAATTATCAATTATATGAACAGCACGTTTATACTAGGATAGTTGACCTAGAGTGAAAATACATGACATCAGCAGTGGATACTACTAAAACTATTTACATTATATTGCATGGGAAGAAAGATTTCTTTGAGCAAGTAAAAGAAAAACTTGTCTTAAAAGGGTTCAAAAAAGAGAAGATGCAGAATGCACATCTTGACAAGGCAGGAAATCCCGGTGAGTATGTTGCAATGATTTGGCCTCCAATGACTCCAAAAGAAATCCTTGTCAATGAGATCATAGAATTGCCAAGTAAAGGCGGAAAAAATGGAGAACGTGGTGAAAATAGAGGTATGGGAGCATGGGAGAATGTGGGACAGAAGGATCTATATCGAATTCCTCTAAAGTAGTATTTGCTTAAATCCTCAAAAATACAGTGCTCAATATAATGCGTCATCGTCACCTTCCTCGCCAACCGCATGTTATAGTTAAGTTTGCAAATAAATCAGAAATTGGCGAGAATTGAACATTGACATAATCTGTAATGCGATATTCGTAAAAACAGGCCAATTACGCATACTATGTCCATACAAATGCGGTAGCTTTCACTATACAAAAATAATAGTAAACAAGCAATATTTTTGTCTTTACTGGATCTCACTCCTAGTTCCATCAGGATTGTATCTGTAGACTTTGCCTGCTTCTTCATCTGCTGTTTTTTTATGTGAGCCATCACAGAAAGGTTGATTTCCACTTAACCCGCACATACAAATCCATCTACTTTCATTTCCTACTTTGACTTCCATTGGACCCTTATCTTCTTTCCTAACAAATCTAGCCATCGAAGATAGAAGTTACAGTCTATTATAAATATGGTAGCAGTACATGATCTATACAATATAATGTAATTATCGAGCTGTGCTGTACAGATAGTTAATAACCTGCGTCTTAATTGTGGTTTACCGACAAGCAAAAATATTGATTACAGTTAGGGAAAATGACAAATAGAAGATTGGAATGACAGAGAAATTATTATCCGATTCATCTTTAGAAAACACGTTGTAATAATGTAGATACAATCAAACGAACTATCTTGAACATATTCTATTCCTATTATTTCAATCGATCTATTGTCATAGAAAAAGACTTATTCGAATATGTACTGCTGCCATGTGTTACTATATAGTAGAAAATAATTGAGCGTTACTAATCGATAGCATCTTATAACGATAAGTGTTTTCTATATGTAATAAAGTAAAATAATAATCATATTTCTTATAAAATCATATGTTTACTTGATGGCAATGAATACAAGAGTGCCATCAATACTATTTGCAGTAATTGCTATTGCCGCAGCAGTAACCTTTCTATCGTTAAACGTTGATTTAGCAATAGCTTCCAAAGATAACGATCTAAAGATCCTTGACACTAACCCTGATTCAAACAATAATATGATCAGCCCTAATCCAGTCTCCAATAGCAATTATACCAACCCAAGCTCCAGCTTTAACACCAACCCTAATCCAATCTCCAATACAACAAAGCCGAGTCTTGGTGCACAAGATCAATTCAATCTGGATCAATTCAATCAGTGTGTAAAGCAAAAAACTGTTGATAGCAATGGGAAGCTGAGTCTAAGCAGTGTAGCAGTTTGTTATGGCAAAATATTCTCCAATAAACTCCAGCCTTAGATCGGCAGCTAGGATGTGATGAATGCAACTAACATCACATCCTATCGCTCAGTTTTAATTTCTTAGTTGAATGAATAAATGCGCCTGTAATTCAACATTTCCAATATTATTTTACATACTGGTATATTGATATTTGGTTATCTATATTCCCATTTTCCCCAAATATTCTTAATATGTTTGTTTTAGGGGAATGATAGATCTCTTTTAGCTGTTTGGCTGCATCATCGTTCCTTGACATGGAATTCATAAGACCGTGATCGATTATCAAAAGAGCTCTTTGAGTCTTAATTGGTGTGTTATCATAATACATTCTGTAATTGAAATCCAATTGAAATATGTATTGGGGTATCCATAAGAAAAAAGGATCTGCAATTACAGTTATTTTGTTAAAGTTAGAATGAAAAGATTCATGATTAATATTCTGTAAGTATTGAACAACAAAAGCTGCTGATTTAAAATAAGAGGAATTGGTATTTGTTGTTATTAGTAAGGCGGTATTAATTAGCCCAAAGATTCCTATTGATGAAGCTATGGCAGATATCAGTAATGTCCTCAGAACATTTCTTTTACTAAGTTTGTTTACTATATCTTCTATTAATGCGGCACCTGCAATACAAAGTACTGGCAATAATGGAATCAGGTGATATGATGATACATATCCAATGAGGAAGAGGAAAATTATAAATGGAATTGACCACAATAAAAGCAGAAAATCTTTTTTTATTATTGCAAAAGCTAAGCCAGCTATGCCAAGCGTCAGTAAAATTGGATCATTTTTGAAGAAACTATCTATAGAAGCTAGAAATGGCTGGCTTTCTCGGTGCACTTGCCACAAGATACCTGCTACCCAGAAATTAAATCGACCAATTGACATGCTGTAAGCGGGCCAAACTGAGGGTATGAGGATCACGGGGATAAGCCATAATCCAAGCAATTTTTTGGAATCCATGTTGTGGTTCTTTATGTAAACAAGAAAGCCTACCAGGGGAATCATGGTAAACGCAGGAATTTTTGTAAATATTGCTAACCCTAAAAATATACCAGAAAGTAAGATTAGTGGAAGTTTTGGTCTACTTTTCTTATTTTTATCTTTAGAATGTCTTGTATACACTGCAAACAATATTGAGGACAAAATTAAAGTAATTTGAATAGAATCTAACAATATCCATCTAATAAACCATGTTGATGGCATTACTGCAAAAAGAGTCGAAGAAATGAATGCAATTTTTCTGCTATAATAATATTCTGATATTTTGTAAATAAGAAACGTGTCGATAACAGCAAGAATTCCCATCATTATTCTCGGAACAAAATAGAGCATTTCTATAAAATTCTGCATGTTGCTACCTGTATTTGGAGGGAGAAGAGAATGTGGGTAGCTTATGCTTCCCAAAACACCTGCTAAAAAGAGTTGTCCAAAGTATGGGTGGTCGTAAAACGTTACTTCTTCTTGAGGACCTTGACCAGTTAGCACATGCATAGCTCTTCGCATGTATATGCCCTCGTCAAAGTATAACCTAGGAAACCCTAAGGGGTTCCAAAAATGAGTAAATGCAGATAATATCAGAGGTATAATTAGAAACAAGACAGGAGAAAGATTGCATAACTGAATCAAGTGTTTACACAATTCTGTCGACTACTAATATAACAATTAATGAGGTACTGCATATACTAAAAGCTATTCTGTGTTGTTTCCAACAGGGAAAGCAAATGTTATTTGATAATACAATATAGTGCATCAGTAATTTCACCACTTTTATGCTTGGAAAAAATTGACTACGATCCCGCTGCATTATCAGTATTATTACCATTGTGTAAAGGATCATTTGCAGACGTAGTGGCAGACTTAGTTGTCGATTGCGATGTTGACAGGAACTGATGTGATCTTTTACTTTCAATATATATGACACTGGCAAGATAGATCCCCAACCAAGGAAGAAACATGATTTCTCCAGCAACAGAATGAAATTCTTCCCATTGATTTACATTGGTTGTTATCATTAATGCAAACAAGGATAATGAAATTATGCGAATTAAATTGACTGTAGCAGTTCCAACAGTTCCTATTAAAAAATAAATAAGTTTCCTTTGAAGAGGAATATTCATTTTGAGAAGGAAAGCAAGCATTACGAGCGTATAAATAATCATACTATGGACGCCTGCTGAGGGCCAAAACACCTGTAATGCAAATGGACCATGCAATCCATTTAATACAAGTAAATTGCCTCGAGCAGTTGCTGCTGAGCCGGGACCCAAATTCATAACATGACTATTAATGAAATTTATCAAATCCTGATCTATTTGCAAATATCCTGGTACAATAAACTGAAGAGGACCAAGACTATCAAAAGGAAAGAACGCATCAAGTGAGAGGATTATTGCACTACCAATAAGATAAATAACTCCTGCAGGAGCAATTTTATACCATTTCTTTCCAAACAATATGCCAAGCGATAAGCCCACATAAAGAGCCATGATAACAAAGTCCCATAACCACTCCCAACTATCAACTAGCTGAACCTTATAATAAGGCGCAACAGCTATAATTGAATCTTTAAGACCTAACGGTAACGCTATAAAATATCCAATAGTGATCATCGATAACCCAATTACTATGTAGAATCTCTTTCTCGCAATTCTGGACTGTATACCAAATAACTCTGCTGCAATAAAAGCCATTGCAAAGAGAAATCCTCCACGTCCTTGATTCCATGAAAGGCTAAAAGTATTAGGATATAATATAATGGTGATTAGAGTGGGAGCGATGAGGACTACTATTATAGCTAAACTCGAATTAAATCCAAATATTGTTACATTGGCGGAGTCCTTTCTGTTTTTCTTATCAAACAAGCAAGTTATTTCACTCTGATCTCGAAAATAAAAATGTATTATTAGGTTCCTGCGATAGACTATGGTCAGATTGGATATCTACATCTAATATTTATTGCTATGTTATTCTCCAAAAGAGTTCCGTCCTTCTATTTAGCTTTCATAGTAATGCACATATTAATTCGGATATTGTCATTCTCTTTTTCAATATCTTGCTTGGTCTGTTGAATCCGATTCCAAGCCAATACATGGTTTCTTGTGATTAATAAAGATAAGTGTTCTGATGTCTTTATTAAGAAAAAGGCCTGAACAATATAAAAAATAATTGTAAAGCATAGCACAGATATTTTGAGTTATATTCTACATAAGAATAATTAATCATGCTCAAGCTAAAGCCATGTCGGTAAATGAACAAAGCCAAAGCACCTATTATATAGGATATGTGGAAGCTGTAATTTTTAGCATCATATTTCTGTTTTCAACCAGTCATCATCTCATCATTTGATTCACTCTATTTATCATCTCTTCATTTTCAATTGGCTTTTGAATAAAATATCTTTCGCCTATTTTAGGAAAGACTTCTTTCCTATAAGCTTCATAATCATGCAATTCATTTAAAGCTGTCAGAAAGCATACCTTAACTTTATTATCTAACTTTTTTATTTCTCTGTATAATTCAAATCCATTCATCTCTGGCATTTTAATATCTAGAATTAAAAGGCCATACACTCCAGCTTTAAAGTTCTCCAATGCCAAAAGAGGATCGTCAAATGCGTCAACTTTGAATCCCTTATCTTCTAATGATACCTTGAGTGTTAAATTAACATCAGGCTCATCATCTACTACTAAGATTCTGGTTTCTGTTATGTCGTTTGTTGTGTTTGATGATGATGTAGTCAAGGATCCCTCTAAAGTATCACAAGATTTCTAAATATAAGATAACATGTAAAAGTCTTCTAAAACTTATATCCTTTTACCGATCAAACCAAGATATTTATTTTATGGACTCAGTTAACCCCATTATAATGTCAGTTAGGATTTTTTTTAATGACAGCAAATCCCAAAACAGGGACCATTATGAGAATTGTAACCTTAATCTAGAGAAAAAGGGACTCCGAGTTTTTGGGGTAGCAGAAAGTTTTAGGAAGTTCAATATAAAATCTACACTTGCTGGTGTGGTAATGAGACGCGATTTGATAATTGATGGAGCTATTTTTGGTACTGCGACATTAAGCGGCAATGATTCAACGGAGAATATTCTCTATATGTTCAAGTCATTGAAAAGGGATGATATAAACTGCATAATGTTGGGTGGTTTAATTATTAGCATGTACAATATTATTGATGGTCAATTAATTCAAAACGAAACTGGACTTCCTGTAATTGGAATAACATTTGAAGATTCTAAGGGTATTGAATCTAATATACGATATCATTTTGCTGATAGCTTTCAATTAAAGCTTGATCAGTATGCTAAATTGGGTAGAAGAGATCAGGTTACACTTAAAACTGGTAAATCTCTTTTTATACGATATTGGGGCTTATCTCCAAAAGCTGCTATCAGAATACTTAATTCTTTTACTCTACAAGGTGCAATTCCAGAACCTATTAGAATAGCAAAACTTGTAGCTCGCGCTTCTACCAATATGATTTGATAAAGAACAGCTATAACAAAAACTCAAAAATATTTCTTTTGTTCCTAGTAATTATCATTCCTGCATTTTATCATTTTCTTCCAAGTCTCATTATATTCTTATTACACGGTTACGATTCTGAGTTAAGCTCCTTGATTTCGTGTATTATGATGACAATTAAAATAATATAAGAAGAAAAACTGACATCATTGTTAGCATTGGAGAAAAGCGAGGATACGGTCTATGATGATGAAATAATAATAAGATTACAAGACTTTACCTACTGCTTGCCTCGTGTTAGAACTGTATAACGTAGAACATGGGACTTATGATCAATAGCCTGAAGCTAACAGGAATCCGATTCTGTACGACAACCAAAATATAAAACTGTGACAAGAGATATGTAATAGTCTGTACTGAACTACGTGCTATAAATCGTAGCGATACTGCTGCATTTTATTCTGGCTAAACTCCAGAAATATGTTACAAGAGCAAAATCTAAAAGACAAATAGTCTATTCTTGATACTGTGATTGTAAACGTAAATAGATGCTGTATGACACAAGTAAAAAGGAGGAATGATGACTTGATTTACAGCAATGTTGATTGGTTTTTTAATACTTTCAAAATTAATCTGAATATTTCTATATAATGCTCTGTTGTTTTCTGGTCGAGCCTTTATCGTAATCACCCTAGCTCCTTACGCTGGGATTCATTTCCCACCGTTAATGTATGCATGCTAGTTTGCACCTATGTTGACAAATAAATCACTCCTAAATTAGGTAAAGCAATATGCCTCTCTCATGAAGGAAACTAATATAATGCATATTCTATTGGTGCAGGTGTAGCTCACAAATGATGTATTGTCATAGATATTGTGCCTATTGTAACAATGCTATTCACACCACTGTTGTAACAGATCAGAAAGGTTCACATTTTCATCCTAATTGCTTACGAAAAATTAGAGGCGAGAAATTGCTATAACCTACAATAATGAAAACAAGGGATTTTAAGACCTTCTCTAGTAGTCAGGAAATATTGTTTGTGCAAGTACCTTAGATATCTTACAAATATATTATGAAATTGTAATTAAAGAATTTAAATTCTAGTCATTTAGAAACTTTTTGACGATGTCGTAGATTATGATATAGGTAACATTTTTCAATTGGGCCTATATTTGGTATTATAGTATATTACGATATGCTGGATTCAAAACCAACCGAAATAACATCAGAGTTAGCATCATCTACAAGCTCGACATCAACACCATCAATACCAGCAGCTATTTTATCGCTAAAATTTCCATTTAGTCTTACAAAGGATCAGCTCGAAGCTGTTGATGCTTGGGTATCAAACGGCTATAAAGGTTTATTAATATACAGTACTGGCACCGGTAAAACAGAAATAGCGTTTGAATGCGCAAAAAGGGCAGCTGAAGAGTTAATAATATTGCATTCAAAAGCTGGTCTTAATGCTACGAATAATCGTAACAATTATACTGACTTTCAAAACAATAGCGCTAACACTAGTAATTCTTTCAATATACTTTTTCTGGTACCACGTATTATCCTAATAGAACAAAATATAAACAGATTAGAAAGATATAATATCCCAAAAGAGAAGGTAGGAGTCTTTTTCGGAGAGCGCAAGGAGGCTCGCGAAATAACCATAAGCACATATCAGAGCATAATTAACAATGTAGATCTTGTATACAATTCTAAGATGCTAATATTCGACGAGATACATTTAGTAAGTGATACTGCTACAACTCTGAGAAAAATATTTGAGGTTGTAGTATCAGTAGATCATAAAAAACTATTATTGGGACTGACTGCAACTATAGATGAAGAAGATCCTAAATATAATACTATTCTGTCATTGCTTCCACCCATCAAGAGGTATATGATAAAAGATGCTGTAAGAGATAAGAGATTAGCAAAACCTGTTGTTATTCCAACAAAAGTTCATCTTACTTATCATGAGAAAAAAATTTATAGCGAGTGCTCTTCTAAAATCAGAAACATATCTGAATATCTTGGTACCTCTGATCCGAAATCGATAATCTCTATATTAAAAAAAGGAGGACATACTGCGGGGTTAGCGAGATCATGGTTTGCAAATGTTAAAAGGAGAAAGGATTTAGTAAATTGTGCTGAAAATAAATTAATATCTGCTGTAAATCTGATAAAAGATAGGCATCCTGATGAAAGAATCATGGTTTTTAGTGAGACCATAGAATCTATCGAGAAGTTAAAGAAGCTGTTACAAAACCAAGGAATAGTCTCTATGGTAATAGATAGTAAACTAAAATCAAAAGAGAGACATAAAATACTGTCAGAATGGGGAAAAGAATTCTTTCCATTACTTTCTGTACATACGTTAGAAATAGGATACGATGTGCCAGAAGTTAGAATAGCAATAATATTGGCAACAACATCTAATATGAACCAAATAACACAGAGAATAGGCAGGACATTAAGAAAAACTAAAGGAAAAGACACTGCGCTAATATATGCTATATATCTGTCAGATACTCACGATGCTATCACTTTGAAGATGGTAAGACAAGCAACAAACATGAATAAGCAAGGATTACAAGCCTATAAGAATCGGAATATCAGACAAATGAGCGATCCTTGTAAGGATGATAGCTTAGACAAATATGTTTTTAGATGCTAGTATCGTAGTATATAATTCTAATTGCAAGTGCTTCTTGATCAGGCAAACAACTGTGTTGTGTGTTGGGTCTGAGGATCTTATCTTTGGTTTCCTGATGTTTAAAACCTTGTTTTGGGTCATTAAAGATGAAAATACCAGAGAAAGAAAAAGACAAAATATTCATGAATGATTATGATACTTTATTAACTCAGCATCCCTTAACCCATATAATAAAGCAGTAATGATCCATGTTTCACGATATTGTAATTTGGTTTTGGGTTATTGGATTTGCATTAGCTACAGTAGTAGCGATTGGTATTGCAGGCTATAAAAACTATAAAGAATATGTCGAACAAATACAACAAAGACATAATGCTCTATATGATAAAGGATCAGAACAAACTGAGATTGAAAAATGGAAGCGCAAAGTGTTCAGACCCTAAACTATCTTTTTAAACATCGCTCGATATTATTAGTATATATTACAAGGTAAAGTAGTAAACTTATCAATCTTATCTATGATTCATTTCTATCTATCAACTGTCGATACAATTTCAGATGCAACTATTGTCTTAATAGGCGTACCAGATGAATCAAAGTCACTTGCTAAACGCAAAGGTACAAGTAAAGCTCCAGATATTATTCGTTTTGCATCAAATGATTCTGGATTCTTTAGAAGAGAAGATAAAATTATTCCTGTCTCGCCTATGCGAGGTGTCCTAGAAAATAAAAAAGTATTAGATCTTGGAAATGTCAGAAGAGAGGAATTATGTCAAATGATAGTTGATCTGGTTTCAGTTAATAAAATACCTATTATTATTGGTGGCGATCACTCTATTACTAGTTTAGCTTTGGAAGCAATTGGAAATACATTTGGTAAGATTGGTTTGCTTTATTTTGATGCTCATCCTGACTTTGTTTCATCAACAAGGAATTATTATGGATCTGTACTAACAGATTCTGCTGCATCAGTAGATTTTAAAAAAAGCCTCCTAATAGGAACGCGATCTGCCGAGGCAGAAGAGTTGGAAAATGCAATGAGGGTTGGATTAGAGATTATTACACCTATGGATATTATCGAATTAGGGGTTTTAAACGTGACTAAAAGATTCAAGTCCAAAGTAAATGACAAGAAATACGTTTCCATCGATCTTGATTGTCTTGATCCTTCTTTCGCTCCAGCAGTATCAGTTCCTTCTGCTGGCGGTCTATCGAGCATAGATCTTATTTACCTTGTCAAACAGGCGGTAGAAAGTGGAGTTATAGGAATGGATATCGTAGAACTTTGTCCTGACTTTGATGTTAATGATATGACTGCCAATTTAGCAGCAAGGATACTATTGGAATCAATTGCTTCTATGAAGTACTGATGTGTATATACGATGGATTTAGGAGAGTATAAGACCCATTAACTCATGGTAATGTCCTTAGTCAATAGGATTTCTATAATAGTGTATTTCCTATTTCTGATTATTTTCAATCATTTCTACACTAATAGTGACCAGAAATTATACATATGGGCGTTGTTATAATATATTAACAGGTAAAAGTTGTATGGGATACGAAAATCTTCTCATTGTTGTTATGGTGGCTATTGCATTGTTATTTGGAGCTAAGAAATTGCCCGAACTTGCTAGGTCATTAGGTAGAGCACAGTCAGAATTTGAAAAAGCTAGGATGGATGTCAGACAGGGGATCGGCGGTTTGGGTCATATTGAGGCTAGCGAAAAGAGGAGAAAGCTGGAAGACATAGCGTCTAAGCTTGAAATCGAAAATATAAATTCTCTTTCTGATGAGGAACTTCATAAGAAGATTCGCGAATCCATAAAAAGTGATAATCATGATGTATGAAGTCCTCGTCTATACAATCTGCAACATTATCTAAAGAATATTAGCCATATCCAAGCGTTACCCCGTACTAGCTTATAGTACTATATGTTCTTCATATGAAAAGATGGATACAGAACACGCTGGTTTTTGTCTCCTGCATGCATATGTTATGTTTTGGTATTTCATTATTTGTTTCATGGACATTAAGAACAATCATTATCTTTTCGCAACTGGTTTACCAATGGTCGTATTATGGTTATATATTGATGTGAAATCAAAGCAACAAAAGAATGTGGATGTTATTATGAGGAAGAAAAGAAGGAAGCATGCATATCTTCGATCTGTACCCATAAAGAAGCAAAGCTATGTTTACAGCAAAAATGTGCATGCTGTATCGTAATGAACTGTAATCGCGTTACTGTATACTCTTAATTCACTTCCATATGCATTATCAAATAAGTATACGTTATACTCTATTTCAATTAATTGTATAGTAAATTAGGTTGAGAAGGGACATGTTAGTTTACCTAATTGTCATAGGTGGTCACTATATTCTGCAGTAACACTCTGATACAGGTTAATCTGTTAATTATAAAACCAATTTGATAATAGTTCCTTGGCTATATCTTACAGGAACTAACCAACATGCAAGTTTGTTTGCGTTGATTTCATATGTTGACGATTCATCAAAGCGGTGCACATTTTAAATGCATTTATTCTAAATCCACATCAGTATAACGTTGTAAAATGTAATGTCTCCAATGTCATTACTTGATGGAGTAATACTTCAGTTATGGGAAGTTCTAATGTGCTTTTCCAATTCTGAAATTGAGAAAATTGGTGGCGAACAAGTAAGGTTTTTGCAGATAAATACACATTCGGATTTATTTTCTTCATCTAAATTTCTTCCCTTAAATAATGGATATTTTTGTAGCTTTTCCAGTTGTAGCTTGTCCTTGATGACGCAAATAATTCCATTTGGAATAAACTGCATATTTAACCAGTTTGATATCGATTGAGAATCCTCTTTATTATTCGTTCCCCCAATGATCACTATCTCGACCGGGGGCTGTATATAAAGATACATTGATATAAGTAGCTGGCCAAATCCAAAAGGATTATCTGCTGCAAGTCTGGCACACACTTTAATGATCCTTTCTGCCTTCTCTAAATACTCATTATTTTGTACAATATAGTATAATCTAAGCAGGTTCGATGCAGCTATCGAATTACCACTCGGAGTTGCAAGATCATAAAAGTTCTTGGTTCTGACGATGAGTTGTTCATGATCATCGGAAGTAAGGAATAATGCGCCATCATTATCATCCCAAAAGTGCCGTAGCATAAAATTGGTATAAGTTATTGCCTTTTCCAGATACTCGGGCTTGGAATAAACCTCAAACACATCCAGCAATGCATTGACGTAAAATGCGTAATCCTCCAAGTATCCATTCAGTTTGGAAATTCCATTCTTAAAGGTCCGTTGTAATCTACCATCGCTATTTGCAATTTTAGTTTCAATAAAATTTATAGTATTAACTGCACGGTCAAGATATTTTTTGTTGTTGGTTATACGATATCCTTTTGCAAAACCAGAGATCATCAACCCATTCCATGCGGTCAGAATTTTATCATCTCTTCCTGGCTTTACCCGCTTCTCCCTTATCTCAAACAGTTTTCTAGATGCATCTTTTATTATCTGTTGTATTATAGTAGGTTGCATATTGTATTTTTCTGAGAGGCGTTCTAATGACGTTACGATGTTGAGGATATTTTTACCTTCAAAATTACCACCTTGTGTTACTCCATAATGTTCGCAGAAAATGTTTGCAAGATTTTCATTTCCAAGAGCATTTGCAATTTCCCCTCTTGACCATGTATAGAACTTACCCTCCTCGCCTTCAGAATCAGCATCCTGAGCAGAGTAAAAACCACCATCTGGAGAAGTCATCTCTCGAATGACATAATCAAGAATGCTCTGTACGACGTGTAGGTATCTTTTACTGCTAGTAATCTGATATAACTCTGCATAGAGCAATACCAATAATGCATTATCATAAAGCATCTTTTCAAAATGGGGAACAAGCCATTTTTGGTCTGTTGAGTATCTTGCAAATCCTCCGCCGATATGGTCATGAATGCCGCCATCGGCCATTTTGTCTGCTGTAGATACTACAAACTCTTTGAAACGACTAATACTTGAAATTTTATAGTATCGCAACATGAAAAGAAGGTTAGACGTATTCGGAAATTTTGGTGCTTGTCCAAAACCACCATATACAGGATCGCCCATCTGAAGTAGTCCTATAGCTGCCTCGTCTAAGATTGATCTATCAATCTTAACATTTTCTCCTCTATATTGAACGTCTTTTGATGTATTTGATAGGGCCTGCATAAATTCGCCAGTTGCAGAATAAATTTCCTGCTTTCTAGTCTTGTATGCCTCAGATAGCTGATTTAAAATAGTTTCAAACCCGGGCATACCATATCTGCTTTGTTTTGGAAAATATGTTCCCACATAGAATGGTTTCTGATCAGGCGTCAAAAATACGGATAATGGCCAGCCTCCATTCCCAGTCGCAAGTTGACAAACCCTTTGATAGATGTCATCTATGTCGGGTCTTTCTTCTCTATCTACTTTTATATTGATGAACTTCTCATTCATTACCTTGGCAATTTCCTCATCCTCAAAAGACTCATGAGCCATGACGTGACACCAGTGGCATGCGCTATATCCTATGCTAAGGAAAATTGGTTTGTCATCATTTTTCGCCTTTAGGAGAGATTCGTTTCCCCAGGGATACCAATCAACAGGATTGTGGGCATGCTGCAAAAGGTATGGGCTACTTTCATTTATTAATCTGTTAGGTTTAGATTTACTATCCACATAATAATTATGATTTTGCACTGATTATGTATTGGTAATGATGGTATTTAATATTAGTTGGGTGTGGTATTTGACCGTTCTCTATAGTATGAGCATAGCACAAGTAGTATCGGTATCTACAATATGTCATTTGAAGATTATGCTGATGCCAAGACTGTTCAGACGACTCATATAGAGGCAAAAATAAAAAATTTAAATGAAAACTTTTCAGCGATGTATTATGACATGTACATCGATGACTATGGCTTCTGTATTCTCTTTTACTAGAAGGAGCTACTATACGTAAAAAACTCATATTTAATTAGTGATGGTCAGATAATTACAAATCGTATATCTGCTTTATTTGATTAAATCCGATTGAGTTCATAAGCCACCTGTGCCACAGGTAAGGCTACTTCTAAGGACCTACCTTTGTAATTCTATTAATGCGCGATTAATTAAGGATGCAAAGCCAACATATTGTTTTAACATGGTGACGGCTGAATCAATTGCGTTGTTTCCCCTAAAGCCTTCGTCATATTTCATCTCTACTATGCCTTTGTTTGTTTTTATAAATATTGTAAGCAAGGAATAAGACCCTAATGTGGGATCGCTTTTTTCAATATACTGACGGATCTCTATGTGCTCTATGATATAACCTTGGTTATCAATCTTGACGTTTGTTAACAGGACTACTGATTTATCCGGATTACGCTTGATCCGATCACAGTCAATGTCGCTTACCTTAATCATCTTTTTCTATAATCCAGAAATCTTACCCACTCAGGAAACCAAAGATTATTTTCAGATATGCCTATACCTCTGGCAAGGATTTCAGGAGAATTGTAGTACAAAGAGTCGGCTCCAATTTCCCTCGTAATCTTTTCATTAAGTTCTTCTATGGAGGACACTTCGCCAACGTACTTATTTGCGATCAGATCTCTATTTTGTGTGTAAAGTCCAATTTGCCTTCCATCCGCTGTGGGAACATAACTTACAACAACATCAACATGTCTTGCACCAGCATTACGTAAATAGTAAATTGTCTCTCTAACTGTACTGCCTGTCTGAATTGTTCCCTGAATTGTCGCTATCTTTCTATTTTGAACTAAGTTCTGTATAACAAATTTTAGAGATCTACCCGTTGTAAGTAATTTATTTTTGCTAACCTGCTCAGAGAAATCTATCATATGGTCTGAATCATCATATCTGTCTTTTATTATACCCTCTGATATCTCGAATGTTTTTGAATATTTTTGGTACTCTATGCTGAAACCTAGTGTCATCGGACGAGTGTAGTCTGGTTCTGCATATGCTGAATTTATATCCAGTTCTCTTGCCAGAAACTTTGCCTGCTCTTTACCAATGTTTTTTCTTATTGTATAGATACTTTTACCATTAACTACTGCGGCTACGTGTGATTCCCGAATAAATTCAAATGGATCCATCATGAGCTTTGTACTCGGTAATTTTGTCAAAATTTCCAATCCATTATCTTTGCTTAACTTTATCAATTGACCTGGTCTAACATCATTAAATTCCATGTCAATAAACGAAGTACGTAATGAATTCTCTGAGGCTATAATATATAATGTCTTATTCTTGTTGGTCGCGGCCACAAGTGGTTTGAAACCAGTGCTATTTCTATAAGCATAAATGTCATCATTTACTTTCATAATCAGATTTCCGCGTAAATGCCTGTCTAAGAATTCAGCTCCCAGTTCTGGATCTTGGTTCTCGAGTAGTAATTTTGTAAATATATGATAAATTTTAAAGAGAGAGTCTGAGTCTTTAGCCGTTCCTATATAAGGATGTAAATGTAATTTCTCTGTATCTACAAAAAAACCATCGAGGACGACATCTATTGTATTCATACTATGAAACTGTGGCGATCTCTTGGAAAGATACCCTATTCCATTATTGCCATGTAATTTTTCTTCCTTGGCCACCTTTAAAATATCGGCATCAGGTGGAAGTGATCCTTCTCTTTGTGCAATTCCTTTTCCGACTATCATTTTCCAATAGGCTTTCCCTCTATGTTGGAGCATGCGCATAGACTGTGAAAGATAGTAAATAATGCTCTTGTCTATTTGTGGCGCTAGATCATAAATAGCAACAATTCCAGCCACTTCTGCTTCGGATTCTATGTTTCCTGAAGAAATAAAAATCTTATCGGTTAATTAAGCTCCTTCTTATTTAACCACCTTCTAAATGATACTCTCACTATGCATATATGGAGCAAACACATTCAGCTGACTGATCACATGTTCTGGTTTATGCTTGTTTTTCTACAAGCAAATAATCGTCAAAGCATTCAATACTCTCATACATTGACTGATTGCTTGCTTGCTTTTTATAGTAACTGCTTTTCTCAAATGCGGTATGTAAATTATGTTCTAGTCTATGGTGTTTTATATTGAAAGAATACGTGTGTATTGTTTTATTACTTGTATGTTATAAAGGATGGCTATGTTTATGAGGATCATGTAAGAAGAACATTGAGGCTTGAAAGAAATTAATGCGGGTTTTAAACCTACCTATGTATTATGCTTATTGGTCTGATAGGCAAAGCCAATGTAGGCAAGTCCACCTTCTTTAATGCATCTACTGAACTTGCAGTACAGACTGCAAACTATCCATTTACAACCATTCACGCAAATTTCGGAGTAGCCTATACACGAGTGAAATGTGTATGCAGAGATTTTGGAGTTCAGGATAACCCTATTCATTCAATGTGTATCGACGGCAATCGGTTTATTCCTGTTAAATTGATTGATATAGCGGGGCTTGTACGGGGAGCTCATGCAGGAAGGGGTCTAGGAAACAAGTTTCTGGACGATGCAAGACAGGCAGATGCTCTTATTCATGTAGTGGATGCATCTGGTTCTACAGACAGCGAGGGTAAACTAGTCCCTGTAGGTATGGGAGATCCATTATCTGACATTAAATTCATAGAAGATGAATTTGATTATTGGCTTGCGGCTATTGTCAGTAGAGATTGGACTAGGCTTGCAAGGGATACCGAGGCTCAGGGGCAAAAACTGGAACAGGTGCTTGCTAAACGGTTATCTGGTCTGGCAATTGCAGATGTTTATATTATCAAAGCTCTGGATGAAATGGGATTTCGTAATAAGAAAGCAACACTTTGGAATGAAGAAGATATATTCAATTTTTGTAAAAAAGTTAGATCAAAAGCTAAACCAATTGTAATTGCAGCAAATAAAGCTGATTTACCCTCTGCGGAGACTACAATTATGAAGATTAGAAACCTTGGTCGCGATGTTATTCCATGTGTAGCAGAAGCAGAGATCGTGCTCAGAAGAGCAGCAAGAAAAGGGATGTTATATTATTTGCCAGGAGATAACTCATTTGATATTAAGCCAGGAATTTTGCTAAATGAACAGCAAAAGAAAGCTCTTGAGACTATACATTCATTACTTGCAAAATATGGATCAACTGGAATACAAGAAGTTGTTGATCTAGCATGTTTCAGATTGTTGAAAATGATCGTTGTTTATCCTGTTGAAGATGAGCTTAAATTAATGGATAAAAAAGGTAATGTATTGCCAGATGCACGCTTGCTGCCCGATGGGTCTACTGCAAAAGATTTAGCAAACATAATTCATGCTGATCTAGGAAAGGGTTTTTTATACGCTATCGATGCCAAAAGAAAACAAAGATTGGGAGCAGAATATAAGCTTAAGAATAACGATGTTATCAAAATAGTTTCTGCAACCAGCAAGAGCTAATGTAATATATGTTGTGTCTTGGAATAGAGAGCACAGCTCACACATTTGGATGCTCCGTCTTGGAATTTTCTTCTATTGGGAACACAGGCCAATTACTATCAGATATACGTGAGTCATATGTTCCACCGGAGGGCACGGGAATTCATCCTCGTGAAGCTTCAAGGCATCATGCCGAAACATCATCAGCTACTTTGAAGCGGTCACTACAAAAAGCAGAAATCTCGATCAAAGATATAGATGTTATCGCTTATTCTGCTGGCCCTGGACTGGGACCTTGTCTTCGTATAGGCGCTGTAGTTGCAAGAACCCTTGCCGCATTTTACAAAAAACCACTTGTACCAGTTAATCATGCTCTAGGACATATCGAATTAGGAGCAATGCTGACAGGCGCTTCTGATCCATTGGTTCTATTAGTCTCAGGCGGTCATACTATGATAATGGCATTTTCAGGAAATAGGTGGCGAGTATTTGGTGAAACACTTGATATTACGATCGGACAGTTGCTTGATCAGTTTGGAAGAGCCCTGGGTTTTGCCTCACCATGTGGTAGTAAAATAGAACAACTTGCAAATCAATCATCTAAAAGTTATTTACATTTTCCATATGTAGTTAAGGGAAACGATGTATCACTTTCGGGCTTGCTTACTACTGCAACAAGGCTTGCTTTAGACACAAGTAATGCACTGCCAGACATATGTTATTCATTACAAGAGACAGCATTCGCAATGATTGCAGAAACTATAGAGCGAGCGATTTCGTTCACAGGTAAAAAACAAACAATGATTGTAGGAGGCGTTGCAGCAAATAAGAGACTTGCTGAAATGCTCGAAAGCGCATGTAAGAGATTGGATGTAAATTTGTTTGTATGTCCAATTAGATTTGCAGGAGATAATGGAGCACAGATAGCTTGGACAGGAATACTCGAATATGTTACAACAAAAAAACAAGTAAGCATCGAAAAGTCGTTCATACGCCAGTCATGGAGAGTTGATACAGTCGATGTTAGTTGGCGATAATAAATCCCTAGCCGATTTTGTCTGCATTTATCTGATTTTCTATTGCTTTTGCCCATTTGCCAGTACTAAAAACACCAAATTTGTAAAGCTTGTCGCCTATAGAAATTACAACTTTTTTTACAAGGAATCCCTCGGTTTTCACCGAATCTATTTTATCAAGAGCAATATCTAAAACTACATTCCCCATCTTTTTTGACAAAGTTGCCATCGTTCCTTCTGTCTCTTCAAAAATGATTCTCTGGTTTGTCAACGTTAGTATACCATTTTTTAATTTGTCTTCAGCACAATCCTCTTGTAAAATCATCCTTTCTCCCTGCCTAGGTTCAGCAGAACTCATATGGTATTTATCCTTTGCTTCAAAGATATATTGCTATTGCGAGATAAAAGGCTATTAATAAAAAGAGGCGCCGAAGCTGATATTTACCTAATACAGTGGTATAACAAAAAAGCGATTTCAAAGGTTAGGATCCCTAAACCGTACCGTCACAGATCTTTAGATAATGAAATTCGCAAATACAGAACCATTCATGAAGCCGCTATGTCTTCCGCTGCAAAAGAGGCCGGTATTATTTCACCTTTTATTTACTTCATAGATCCTTTTCAGGCTGAAATCATAATGGAGTTTGTAAAAGGAAAGAGCGTAAAGGATGTATTAACACCTCAATTATCCTATAAAATGGGCGTCTATACTGCATTGCTTCATACTAATAATATCGTTCATGGCGATCTTACGACTTCTAATTTTATTGCAGGTAAAAAAGTAGTTTTAATTGATTTTGGTTTATCCTATTATTCTACACGCATAGAAGATAAAGCAGTGGATATTAGATTAACAAGACAAGTTTTTAGTAGTGCACACGCGCTTCTCTATGAGGATGTATATGAAAGCTTTATAGAAGGTTATTTGACAGTAATGGGCAAAAAGAAAATGCATAGGATTTTGGAAAGCGTCTCAGAAATCGAGCAACGTGGAAGGTATGCAAGAGTAGTTTAAAAGAATTTGATGTTAAGGGTCTAATTAATAAAATTGGTTGAATTTGGCAAGAAGTTAAACATTCGATAAGAAAAAACTGTTCTGACCACAAGATCTCCCCCTCATAGAAAACGTGAATAGAAAAATCATTGTAAGAAAATCCGAGTCTCTCGAGAATTTTTTCTAACATCGATTCGTATTTACTGATAATTTAATATGAGAATCGATGTGATAACATTTAGAAGCTTGAAGATACTTTGGCTATATGAAATTATATTATAGTTTTATTTGGATGTATTTCATACGCTAATATGGTTCCACTTTATTTTGTAAGCACTAACCATAACAAGTATTTGGAAATCGAATCAATCCTTCAAAAATATCGTATATCTGTAGTTTTTTCTAAATTAGTATTAACTGAAATCCAATCAGATTCTATTGAAGAAATTGCAATTGAAAAATCTAAATACGCATTTGCAGAAATATCCAGGCCTGTGATAGTCGAAGACGATGGCTTATTTATTTGTCAGTTGAATGGGTTTCCCGGTCAATATTCATCTTACGTATACAAGACTATTGGAAATGATGGAATTTTGAAGTTAATGAACAATTCGAAACAAAGGTTTGCAGTGTTCAAATCATTTTTAGCATTCTCTGATGACATGAATCATTATGGCTTTACTGGCGAATCAGAAGGAAGAATCGCCTTTGGTGTTACAGAAGGTGGATGGGGTTACGATCCAATCTTTATTCCTAATGGATCTGATTTAACTTTTGGTCAGTTACAAATACTGAATAGAAAAACTGAGTTCTCTCATCGAGCAAAAGCTCTGAAGAGATTTGCACAATGGTATAACCAGAATTATAAGGGAATGTCTACCTATGAATATAAACGGGATAGTTAGGACCCATGTTTCAAGCTGACCAGTGCCAATGTATTGCACTGCAAAAAATAACTGGTCATTTGTCATGTTACTAGGATCGTGTATTATACTCTTATTGTACAGATCGGCTTATTGCCATTACTAATATAATAACTGCTTTAATATTCATGTTAACCTAAACAAAACAGTGAATGTTAAAGAAGAGGTGTCATCGGTTACTTTACTGTGATTGTTCCCCTCATCCATGGATGAATAATACATACGTAGTTGTATGTCCCTGCTTTTTCAAAAGTTACCGTAAATATATTTGCAGAACCTGGAAATGATTGCTCTTGACCTTTTGGAAGCAGCCAGCCTGAATTAACGTACTTTTCGCTGCCTGTCATGTTATAATGCGCGTTTGCTTTCATAAATTTTACGTTATCTTTGGTATCGATTGCGACAGGGTTAAATACTCTTCCGTTAAGCCCTGTAACAATACTCATTCCGTTCTTAGTTGATGCCAGCATTGGTTGGCTATTATCCTGGACTAAAGGAATAAATTTTGTTGAATTTGGAACAGAAAATGGCACAATTACTCCAGTAGTTGATTTATTGTCTAGTATGAATGTAACAGTGTGGGGTTCTGGAACTAATGTTGGATTGTACCAGGTTACGCTTTGACCTACCTTGATCTCCACTTTTTTTGGAAAGAATTGATGTTCTACAACAGTACTATCTCCTCTTCCAGCTTGTACTTTGAACGCATTTTCTATTTTATTCCCACTAATAACGTTCTTTGCAAGTACCGTAGAATTCCTACCAATTGTTGCTGCTTCTACTGCATGGATGAAGGATATTTGGGTTATTATCGCAACAATTACTAATATACAAGCTATATCTGCCATTTTTCGAGAGTGCCTTACCGACATGGATAGAATGTGCATAGTATCTTTTTTTATAATGTGTTTACTAGTTCTGACGTCATTGCAGTCTAATTTCATAAGTATGTAAAACATTGCTTATATGCATAATATGGATTTTGGATCCTCAAATCTTCTTTATACTGCTTGATATTTTCAATAACATATTCATTAGAGAATGATGACCTGCCCTAACTCCATTCGCTACAATATAAAACAACTAAGATTTCAAAGGATGGAAACTGTTACGTACGTTACTTTAACAACGGGAAAGCGTTACTTTTTGCTTGTCCTGTAGTACTTTCTGTCTGGAACGAACGTCTTACAGCTACAACTACCAATCAAACATTTCATTTTATCTCTACTAGTATTTCTGTCATGATCAATCTTTTGATGCTTACATCTAAGGCATCGGACAAATAGATCTGTTTCACTGTTCATTGCTACTCATTACTCTGGAAGCATGCTTTAAGCAAAAAATATTGTTATATTGGATTATTCGACTCAGGAGCCGGTAATCCCATTTGCTACAAGTACTGAATAACAGCCAAGACCACATTGTTCACAAATTGGTTTTAACCCTTTGCTGTCAGAACTTCCTATACAGCATGGCTGCTTTATTCTTCCCATATGATCTAATGAAAGAATCGCCCATGAGGGACATTGAATGGGTGTGGTGCCAACTCCTCCCCAATTACCTTTCATCAATGACAATTGCTTTTCACCATTAATCACAAAGTTTGGATATTTTCTTCTTAATTTGATAATATTATCAACTATTTTGCTGCGTTTCTCTCCAAATGGGATCCACAGTGGATCTTCTTTCATAAACGGTGTATGAAACTGAAATCCTATCTTGTTTACCTTTCCCCTCCATTCTTCTGTTAAATCTTCAAATGTATTATAATTTAAAGAATTAATTGTCATTGTGATCCATACATCTTTCCAAGCGGGTTTGCCCTGACGATCTGGACCTTCTGTATAATCCAAAATATTTTGTTTAGTCTTTGCATATGAACCCTTTCCTCTAATACTATCGTGTACTATTTCTGTTCCATCTAACGATATCCAATAAAAATATAGATTTTCAAATCTCTTCAAAGGATATGTCCCATTTGTTACAACACATACCCTTCTTGGCATTTCTTCACAGAAAACTTCAATTATATCTGGACGCATTGTGGGTTCTCCACCTACCAAAGTCACAACGTAGATGTGTTGCTTTTTAAAAGTCTTTTTAATTATCTGTCTCCATCCTTCTGTTGTTAGATCTTTGTCATTTTCCTTTCGGTTCAACCACCAATAACAATGACTGCAGTGCAAGTTACAGACGTTGATAATATCTACTGAACCATATAACGCTGGTTTCGCATGTAAAAGTTTGATGCTGGCATATTTTTTTAATATACTGAAAAAAAATGGAGTTTCACGAATAAGATCTGTTATACCCCGCCCATAAATCAAGTCCACCATATATATGTAATATTACCGTAAACTGTCCCACTAAATAAGTCTACTTTTCTAAAGTTATTCCACGTCTTCTTGGGGTATTTTAGGGATCCGGTAACTCTACCTACAAGAATTTAATGCGATTGAAGTTCCATGATTGTGCAGAGTAGCAATTGAAATTAAGAGTACCCGTATTCTTTCATTCAAAAAATTAGGGTTATGGGATTTCCGAGGACTGCATCTCTTTACTACGTCCAAAAAATATGGACTCACATTCGCAATGACCATCTAATCTTACTTGGCGTCCACATTTGGGACATATGGACAATGGTGCTGGTTTTTTTTCGTCATCTTCATATCTGAAGATTATGGCCGACATAGTAATTATAACGTGTTTAACATTAATAAATTTTTACTATATATTATATTTTTGGTACATTTTATGGTGAATTCTATGCAAAGGATTCTAATGATTTGATGTCTTTTGTATTTACTTAATAATATTGGAATGGTATGTTGTTGAGGGATTGTAATGGATCTTTGACAATTCTTCTAGCGCATATAAACAACAGTGAAGGCAATTGCATAAACACACCTTACGTTATATTTATACCAAAAATTCACTTTAGTTGTACTTACACATGTATATTGCTGCCATGCTATGCTTGTAGATAGGCATGTATTGTTAAGACAAGTTTTATCGTTAGATGACTTCAGCCCAATAACTTTCAGAATATTTATTTGATGGGTCGTCATCGTTGTTTATATCTTTGTCATTTTTATCTCCCAAATGGTGCGCATAACTAACATTTGCCATAGTTACTTCAAAACTAGTATTTTTTTCTCCTCTTTCCAATTTGTTTAAACGCTTATTCATTTCAGCTGCAACTACATCTTTTGGTAAAGCACGGTGACTCATTTGATTGTGTGCATCAATCATCAGTTCAAGTGCCTGTTGAGCAGAAATTCTTCCTTCTTCATAAGAAGTCGATATTCTCCTACAAATAGCATTAGCCTGGGTGTAAATTTGCTTATGTTCACATAATGTATTTTGTTTCACCAAATTTCGTAGAATAGCACGTTTCTTAAGGTCTATTACTACCAATTTATTATACCTTTTGCGAAGATTCTCATTTAGGGAAGCAGTGGTATCCGATGCTGGTTCCATGACGTAGCATCTTGTTGGAATTCTTTCTTATATTAGTTTATTTAGTCAGCTAGAACAAATTTATGCTCGAATTAGTTCTACCTAGTATGGAGTTATATTGCTATGGCAGTAGGAGCACACAATAGCGTTCACAAGAAACCTTGACCTCACTAAATTCTAAGGACTACGACCACCTATGTTATTATCATTACACGGTAACTAATCTTTTAATTTTAGATATTTATGAATCTGAAACTCGATCGCATGCAGCAAAGGATCATCTCTTGATTGAGGGTATCTGAGTTTCATTTACATACAACTTAGCATGAAATTTTTACCACTTTTCCGAATATTATTTTCCTGTACTAATTGTCTTCTTTTTAACAAAATCCAACTCGAAAGGTACAAGAGTTTTTCAATGATGCCTGAGCCAATAGATATATTTTCCATCTTTTAAGTGTAATATAGTATATAGGAAGTCCGTATTTGGTTCGCAACTATGTCTTATCCTTATTATATAGTTGCTATCAGTAGACATTCAAATAGGGTAATACAATCATAAAGAGTAATAAACATTGCATGATTTGAATACAAAATGTATTATACGTCTTATCATTCACAAACTGTTCACTATCATTCACTAGCAATAGCTGCGTTTCCTTGCTACTCATGTTAATAGAATTAGAAATTAATATATAAGTATATGGATTTTCAGGGCTTGTGCAAGTTTGTGGTAAAGCTCTCGTTTGCGATTCTATTGATCAAGTGGGCATTGACAGTTTAAAAAAAGTAGGGATGACAGTCGACTACTTCCCAGAAATAAATACAAAAGAACTAATTTCCTCTATTAAAAATTACGATGTTGTTATTGTTAGAAGTAGGACAAAAATCACTAAGGAAGTCATAAACGCTGCGACTAATACGAAAATCATCGCTCGAGTAGGTGTTGGTCTTGACAATATAGACGTCAAGGCGGCCGAGGCAAGGAACATTCGCGTAATCAATGCAGCGGAAGCAGCAATGAATGCCGTGTCAGAGCTTACTGTTGGGTATATTATATCTCTTGCACGTAGCATTCCTTATGCAGACATGGAAACCAAAAAAGGAAATTGGATAAAGAAGGCATTAATTGGTACAGAGCTTAAAGGAAAATATCTGGGAATTATCGGAGTTGGGAATATAGGTCGAAATGTAGCACGAATCTCAAGAGCATTTAGGATGAATATAATTGGTTACGACTTGTACCCTATAAATAAAGATTTTATCAAAGAAGTAGGTTTGATTGCAACGGACCTCGATACACTGGTCGAAAGCGCAGATTTTGTTACTTGTCATGTACCGTTAACACAAGAAACAAAACACATGTTTAATTCGCAACGCTTTTCTAAAATGAAATCCACATCTTATATTATAAATACATCGCGCGGACAAGTTATCGATGAACAAGCATTATATGAAGCATTGACAAATGGGAAAATTGCTGGCGCGGCATTAGATGTATTTGAAATAGAACCACCAACTAATAAAATGCTGCTAGAATTGCCAAATGTAATTTGTACACCTCATATTGGATCACAAACCAAAGAGGCGCAGGAGCTCGCATCAATAGTAATTGCTGAAAAAATTATTCAGATAATGCGTTGAGTCATCTAGATCTCAAATTCCATGATGGGAACTGGTGTTTCACTTATTCAGATATTGTGTTGCAGATGGGTGGTTTAAGCAAAAGACCAGTATGTGTAAATAGCATCTTATTGAGGTAAGCCGTATGTTGTTTCCAAATAAATAAATACAATAATTACAAATTACGTATGCATTGACAATTCTGATATATCATATTCTATGAAAAATATTGCTAATTGTACGAGAAATGATCCTTCATTAACATTCCAAAATTTGACATCGCTTATGATCAAGTAGCCAACTACGATCTTTATCTAGTGTATATTTTGTTAGGGATTATCAGCGGTAACTGCATCCGTTATCATCTATATTTTAATGTGAACACTACTAAATATCAAATTTATATTCTGTTGTCTGTTGGTTTTTAGGCCGTGATAAAGTTAGATGTATTACGATGGAATGCTATTCTAACTACACCTTTTTTGTATTTCGCTATTCCACTTATTTTCACGGTGTTTAATTGATATAGGAACACTATTTTCTATTTATTTGAAGAGGTTCTTTGTAATAACTAGGATCTTGGACTTAATGTCTTTCACTTTCTCTACGAATTGATAGTTAACTTTTACAACTCTAAAACGATATATCTCATTCGCAAAACCTGGAAAGTCGATTATAATATCAATCCATTTCCATCTTCTTCTATCTTGTCTATAGGCTAAGATGGTTATGGATTATATTCATGCTTGTATCATATTCGATAAATGTGATTGTATACAGATATTAAGGTCATCATCGAAAGAGTGATATGCATAGCTATATGAATGCGACTTGGACCAAAATGTGGAAGTCCAATTCTGAGCAATTAAAGTCCAAATCCATTTTATGGAGAACAGAACCAACAATTCATAGAATTCAAAAACCAAGCAGACTTGATCGTGCTAGGAGATTGGGATACAAGGCAAAGCAAGGTATTATCATGGTACGCGCAAGGGTGGGTCGAGGTGGAATGAGAAAACAGAGACCAGTTTCAGGTAGAAGACCCAAACATTTAGGCGTAGTTCATATTAAACAAGGAATTAGTATGCGTAAAGTAGCAGAAAATAGAGTGAACGAAAAGTTTCCTAACATGGAAGTGTTGGGTTCTTATTACTTGCATAAGGATGGTATGTATCTTTGGTATGAAGTGATCCTTGCAGATCCAAATCATCCATCTATTTCCAAAGATAGGGAAATGCGTGGAAAACTCAAAGCTTTTGCAAAATAATCCGATCATTGACAGATAAGGTCAATTCGCTTGCTCTTGTCTTACTATCTTTTTAGCTGCTTCAATCATTTTTATAAATCCTTGCAGATCAGTATCTTTATCAAACGTGATATAGTAAAAGTTGGTTTGGTTTGATAATGTCAATATATTGACTTTTTCATTTTCCGTAAACGTATAGTCTGTTTTGCCAATAGATGATTCAAAATGTTTTCTTAATTGATTTCTTGTCGCTTCGATAAAGAACTCATTTCTAGCTTCATCAGGTTTGAATAATGGTGTCACATCTTTGCGTAATTGTCCTGCCAAAGTTCGTCCAAACCTGTTTATTACACCCACATAGCGTACTTTGGGTGATAAAGCAAGGATATTCCGGCAAGTTGCTTTATGTTTTTGAATCTCTTGCTGTGATGATTCTAAGATAGTCATAATAAATTATTACATATTAACGTCATAAATGTATTCTGGTAATAAAATAAATTTCTTCCTTTTTGTGTCATAATATGATGTTTAGATCCATGTATTAAGACTCGAACTTGTTATTGATGGTTATTATATTAACTAGGAATTTTAATAGCTATTTTAATAACTGTGTAATGTGTATACTTATTTGAGAAAATGTGAGTAGCAACAATAAACAATTCCTTATGACCCAAATAGTATGGATGGGAATTTCTTTTGGCATTAGCATTGCTATATCTTTGTTATTACCATTTCCTATATCATTAGCGGCTATATTTGCGGTTTTCATTTTGCTCAACTTCTATATGAGAAAGAGAATGATGAGAAGAATGGGGATGGGTAGTAGTATGTTCGGTCCAATGTCATCATCTTCAATGTTCGGAGATAATTCATTGAAATATTATTGTATGAGCTGCGGGACAAAACATAAAGAAATTGCGTGTCCAAAATGTGGTTCAAAGATGAAAAGAGTCGGATCTTGATTAGGTGCTCATCAATTAAAGATCTGCACATCGTCTCATATACTGCATTTCTACATCATCTTCAATGTTTTAATCCATAGAAAAAACGTTGGTTTAAGAATGATAATTGTGGCCTCTATCGATAGACTCTGATTATTTAAAATTATTGTAGAAGTATATATTGATCTTAAATTATGATCAATTTAATATGGATGTAAGTGCTAGCATGTTCGTATGCCATTTATATATAAAATCCAGAATAAAATGTCATAAACTAGATCACTTTTTCTAATAAGACAATAGGAATGTGTAGTAAGGTGCCAACGATGTTAAATTTTTGTATATAGTATTGTAGATTCAGATTCATGACTTTATATAGTTACCGAAAACCAAAAGCAAATTAGGATACTCATAAGCATATTTATAGTGTGGGAATCCAAATCCAAATGTCTTGGTTGATATCATACTAAAGGTTTCTTGCAGCGGGTCATATGCCATCAGATGTTAGTTAGTACTTCAAAATTTGTGAGTCTGGAATAAATCAAGAATGGGGTGTAGTTTTGGCTAGATTGACCTTTTTCTGGAATTAGTGTCTGCTACATTAATGTCTATATCTTTGTTATATCGTTTCAGCTAGAGAGATTGCCGTCAATCCAAATTATGATACTCAAATATTCGATGTAACGGTCTATGAATCTTTGGTAGATACTTTAATGATATATCTATTTTATCCGAATTCTAAAACTCTAAAAGCTAGCTTATGATATATGTGTTAGGTATGGGCGGTAGAAGAAAAAGAACAATTGGTAAGCCTCAAAGAAAGACTCGTAGTGTACAAGGACGTTGTCCAAAATGTACAACTATAGTGAGATTTAATGTTACAGGACCTGTTGGAAAAGAGATCTATGAATGCATCGGCTGTACAACAAAATTTCCTATAGATGAGTTATAATGTAATATAATTGTCATAGTCATCATCTTTTGATTCTGTAACATCAAATACTGTATGCTATGGACAACTCGATCATCATCTTATGTGCAATTATTAACGCTCTGAATGAGGAATTTCCCCTTTTTTATCATGTTGTGCAATATGGTTAAAAGCATTTTCATCATCTAGGTTCTTACCGCATATTCTACATGAAATCATAATGTACGTTCGTTGTAGGCATTCTTTAGCTTTGTTATTATCATATAGGCATTGATCTTAGCATCTGTATGCTAAATGCTTGCATTGTAAAAAACAAATATGATAGAAAGTCCGTATAGCTATTGCAGTAGGGAATATGTTAAATAACGTTTTATATAGATTCAAATTGGAGATGTTTGGATTAGAAGTATTATATATGACATTATTATAATATTCCTTCTTTTTTGACCGTTCTCCGTTAACCAGTATATGTATCGAAAAGTGATGATGTAATAAGGTCTTTAGCGGCCTGCTGCATCAATTCTGATGCTTTCAGATAATTCCTATCAAAATAAAACGACTACCTGGCTGTAACTGTGAAATGTTTTTCATTTGTAGTATTCCACTTTATAAAATAGAACAACCTCTCCGCTGTTATGCTTTATTATCTTTGTCAACTTCATTTTTATGGCTTTTGATATTTTGGCATATCCGTCTCCTTCTATTAGTGTAGTAGCCTTTCTACCACCTACAATAATGGGTGCTAGTGTCACAATTAGCTGATTTACCATTCTTAAGCTAAAAAAAGACCAATTCAGCTCTCCTCCACCCTCAACAAGAATTTTCTTAATTCCTATTCTTTTCAGAAATAAAAATACCTCTCTCAAATCAACACTTGATGTCCCTGCAATAATTACTATTGCACCTGCATTCTCAATTTTACTAATCTTGTACTTGGGTGCTCTTTTTGTCACTGCTACTATAGTCTTAATTTTACAGGCACTTTTCAACAGTTTTGAATTAAGTGGTATTCTAGCTGTGCTGTCAATTATGACTCTTACAGGATTTTCAAGTTCATTTTTAGATGTCCTAGCAGATAGCATAGGATTATCCGCAATGACAGTTGAGATTCCAACAATAATGGCGTCGACAGTTGACCGTAATCTATGAACTCTTCTCAGATCACGATCTGATGAAATTTTTGAATCGCCTTTTGCAGTTGCGATCTTGCCATCAATTGTCATTGCCGCATTTATTGTTACTTGAAAATCAGAGTTGCGACTCATCTATAAATTTTCCATTTATCATTACGGCTCTGATTGAATCTTTGCTTGCCCTGTGAACTATAGCTGCATAGGGGTTGTGGATAGGAGATAAATCAATATGTTGCTTATCGATGAATATCAAATCGGCCGAGCGACCTTCTCCAATATGACCTGAATTCAAACCAAGAATTTCAGCGCCGTTTACTGTTGCCATCTTTAGTATCTCTTTAGCACTAATGAATTTATGTTCTGTTGCCCTAGATGCTTTCCAAAGGTAATCCATTTCCCTGAAAATGTCTGGAGAATTCAACATCACATTGTCAGTACCTATGCCAATATTGCAACCGCTTTTCAACATCCTTGCAATCTTTGGAATGCCCACACCAAGTATCCCGTTTGACCTAGGGCAGACTATTATGGCAGTTCTTTTTTTTGCTACCAAAGAAATATCATTGTCGGTTGCATTAACCATATGAACTACGAAATCAGGTCTTAGATATTGCATTATCCTTTTTACCTCTGTTTTATTTGTCATTGATATTGAACACTTAGTGGTACTCTTTGACTCTGCGGCATGAATTGCTAGTAACAATTTCTTATTGTTATGTTTACTGCTCTCTTGCAATAGTTTGTAATATTGTCTAAGTGCTTCATCAGTATTTTCATTCGCACCGCTAATTCCCAATCCATCGGAAATTCTCAAAACATCAGCAGCCATTTCTGATGCCTCTGCTGGGAGATTTTTACAGGCTTCTTTTTTTAGATCCTGTATATTTCCAATCTTTCCTGTTTTTTTTCTAGAATGATCAAAGTAATACTCTGCACGACCAAGTGCCAGGCATTTAATGGGCAGATCAGACAAAGCATCCTTTAACAGCTTAACACCGTTATAGCCACCCTCTCTGAAATCTGCAAATGCAGTTATACCTTTTTTCATCATAGATATTGCAGAGCTTTTCATGAATATCTTCAGATGCTCTGGATTGCTCTTTTGCAAGATTAGTCTTTTCGCTCCATGAACAGGATGGACTCTTATATCAAGTTCAGAATCAACTGCAATATCTTTACCAATCGAATCTCCAATGTGAGTGTGTGCATTTATGAATCCAGGAATAATAAGAAATCCTTCTGCATCGTACTTATTCTTATTTTTTTCATCATTTGCGTTATGATATCTTCCTGGCCCAGTCTTCTTTATTAGTCCATTTTCTCCAATTTCAAGAAATCCACTATCGACAAAAGTTAAATCTTTTCCAAGCAGAAGACTTGCATCTCTTATTACTATAGACATTGTATCTCATAGAAGGGCTGAATTTTTCCTTCATTTCTTAGCATTCTAATTGTGTCAAGTGCTCTGGTAGCCGCTTCAGCAGCTTTTCTTCCTGTTCTTCCAATACCTATACCACAATTTAATTTGATATCAATACCTTTGGTTACTGTCTCAATAATTTTTTGTGCATCTTGTTTTGTTGTCTCATTTGATATTACCATGAAATTGTCTCCACCTATGAAAAAGGTCATCGACTCTTTTTTAAGAAATTCCTGCGATAGGTTAGCATGGATTTTTGATACTAGTGATGTAATTTCGTAAGGTGATAATTTGCAACTAACATCTGTGGAGCCATCAATGTCAATATGCATTATTTGAGCAAAATCATAAATTAAACTTGGATTTAGACAAGAGAATGCTAAACATGAGGCTTCCCCAAAAATCCTAGTTCTTTTGTCAAGAACCTTATCTCTCCTTCTTGCATCGTATGCGTTTATATTAGCTTCAAATGGCGTTATTCCATTTCCAATTGCCATTGACAGATTAAGATTCTTATAAAGCTTTTTGAGCTCCTTCTGGATTAAAATGTGGTCTTGAATAGAAAGACCATTACTTATCGCGAAATATTCATCAAATCTATTTGGAAATACTAAGGATTCTCTTTCGGAAAATAGTCGTTGTACATCATAATAGATTCTTGCTTGGAGCATTTGTAGAGCTCCTTCTCTATCACTTCCAAGCGTAAGTGTCCATGGACCATATCCTTCAATTCTAATAATTGTTATCTGTATTGTCAATCTATTATTATCGACTTCCCTTTTGAACCCCTCACTTTTTTCAGCTTTTTGATTCTAATTGCCATATTAACTGCTGCGTTTACTGCATGCACTGGTACGAGCCTTATCCTGTCTCTTGCTTGTTCAATAGTCATGTTCGGACCTGTTATTCCAAGTGCAATTGGCTTTCCATATTTTAATGAAAGATTTGCGGTTAGTCTTGCTACATTTTCAGCCACAATTTGATCGTGCCCTGTCTCGCCTTTGATCACTGCGCCCAAGGTTACTGCAGCCTCTACGTCCCTTTTTTTCAACAACTCGTCGAGTATTAATGGCATATCAAATGAGCCTGGTACATAACATACATACCTGATGTCTGCATTGAATCTTTGAGCTTGACACTTTGCATTATGGAGCATTTGAAATGTAACGCTTCTGTTAAATTCAGAGACTACTATAGCTATTTTGATTTTGTTCACTATTGATATCAAGCCGCCCTAGCATGTCTTTCTAGTTGACTTGCTTCCAGTAATGGAATGGCGGCTTTATCGGAATATATTTTTGCCTTACTTGCTGATAATGCCCGATAGGTGGTAGAATCTAACATTTCACAGATTGCCACGACAGGAGTCAATTCTGCCAACTGAGTTAGATATACACAAAGCTCAGTGTGTCCCTTTCTTTCTTGAAGAAGACCCTTGGAGGCAATTAGAATTGGGACATGGCCGGGTGCTCTGAAATTCCTCTCGAACTCTTCTGCTCCTCCAGAATCAATTTTTTTAAATACTTCTGCCATTTTTGAAATTGTCAATGCTCTGTCGACATCAGTAATTCCAGTGTATGTATCACGATGATTGACAGAAATCGAAAAAGATGGGTTGTCTCCATATGGCGATTTGCCTATACTTAATTTTGTGAAAATAGGATTCACATTTGATAGACTTTGCATTATTTCCTGCATATACACAAGTCCAAGTTTTACGGTTATTTCATTTGCAACAGCCACACAGAGTAGTCCTCCAGCATCATTCCTCATCGTCGCAACATGCCATGGCCTAACTCGTTCAGCAGCAATTACCATGTCAATCTCATCTTCACGACTCTTTTCATCATGGATGAGGACAAATTTACCACTCCGCAATGCAGATATAGCTTCTTCGATAGCAGACAAACAATTATTTACCCTGCATAAATTCGTTATATAGTTTACTAAAATTTGAGTTCAAACTATGTTTCTGGTAGGTCACATACCTACCGATTACGTCTATCTCTATATTAACTCTGTCACCTCTTGATTTTAACCCTAATGTAGTGTTAGATAAGGTATGGGGTATCAAAGCGACAGAGATCTTTTGATCCTTTGCATCTACGACCGTTAGACTTATTCCGTCTACTGCTAACGGGCCCTTAGGGACAATTGAATGAAATATCTCTTGGTCATTAATTTTTATCCACATCTTTGTCTCTCCCGGGGAATTGATGATTTGTTCGATAATGCCAGTTGTATCTACATGACCGAGGACTATATGTCCTTCCAATCTATCACCTAATCGTAAACTTCTCTCGATATTTACTTTATCACCAGGCTTTATCAAACCTAGGCAACTACGCTTGACAGTTTCATCCACTAACTGAAAATCAGCTGATCCTTTATGCAACCTGGTGATTGTAAGACAGACGCCATCGATGCTTACACTATTGCCGATCTTCAAACCCTTCTTGAGCCCCCCTAGGTATATGCTCAACTGGATGTCTGCTCCTGGTACTTTGTTTTTGCTTTTAACTTTGGATATTGACTTTACTGTGCCAACACCTTCTATGATACCAGTAAACAACTCTTATTGTTTACCATACATTTAGACCTGATAAAAAGCATACTTTCACAAAAGAAAATATAAAAGTCCTATCCAGTTAAAACATGGCAAATTCGCCTCTCATTTGAGGATAGAGAAATAAAATGGAAACAGAGATACCAATATCTGATTATGTAAAGTATTACGTATACGAAGGCGAGGATGCAGATATACTCGTAAGGGAGGTCAAGGATGGTGTTTTCAAAGTTCTTATACGTGAATATTATGGAGATGAAGATGAATTTGATGAGGATGAATATTTTATCAGAAAAAATACATTAGATGAATTGTTTGAAGAATATGGTATACTAAAGCACCCCTCAGGCACAGAAAGAATTTTGGAAGAAACTGGAGAAATTCTCAGATAGATTTTTTAGCATAACAGGTTGGTTGGATGAATTGTATCGATAACCTGAATTGTTTGGCGGAATGATAAAGCGGTGGTCTTGATTTTGCTGATGATATCTTGGCTGTGTTCTACATAAGTAAAATTGCTTTATTTTGGTTCATATAAAGTATTTAAAATTGCCTTAGCCTGTTTATAATGCACAGCATCAATCATTTTTCCTTCTAACTTGACTGCACCTTTTCCGAGTCCCATTTCGATTGGATCTCTTAGTGCTTCCAACACTTTCTTGGCCCATTCAATTTCATTTTTGCTGGGTACGAAAATCTTGTGAATTGGTTCGATCTGATTAGGATGAATTATCGTCTTGCCTGAATATCCTAATCTCTTAGCTATATTGGCATCTTTTTTAAATCCATCTATGTCATCTACTTTCTGCCATATACCATCAAGTGCAGCTAATCCTGCAGCTCTTGCATCGACAGGAATTTTTGAGCGTGCATATCCATATTCAATTCCGTCATCCTCGATGTAATCAAGGTGCATATCGTAGAGAAAATCAAAAACTCCAAACACCAGTGCATTTATTCTCTGAACCGACTTTGCTATTGGATAAGCATTGACTACCCCTTTTGCAGTTTCTATAGATGGCATTAATTTGATGCTATCTTCGCATATTCCTCTTTGATTTTCAAGAGTAGAAATTAGTTGTTCAACTTTATTAACCTCCTCTTCGTCATTTACCTTCGGTATGACAATTCCGTCAATTCCTTCCTGGATTATTGCATTGAGGTCTGAGAAAGCTAGACCTGATTCCAAGGAATTTATTCTGATATAAATATTTGATTTGTACTCTTTCCTTTTTGTTAATGCGTCTCTGATCATTTGTCTTGCGATGTCTTTTTCATTTAAAGGAACAGAATCTTCTAGGTCAAAGCATATTATGTCTGCATTTAACGCCTTGGCCTTCTCAATAAAGCGCTTGCTGTTACTAGGAACAAAAATTAGGCTTCTAAGCATCATTTGGACAAATGAAAATGAGGAGAAAGATTAAAGTCTCTGTGGTGTAGTAACAATCTTTCCAATCTGCTCAGCTTTTGCCATCATTACATGACCTTTTACCATGTCGCTAAACGGAAGAATGGTGTGAACAACAGGTTTAATCTTACCTTTCCCTGTCCAATAAATTACTTCTTCTAGTTCAGCTTTTGTTCCCTGAGTAGAGCCCAGCAAATTTGTTCCCTTAAAGAAAAGGTACCTTAGATCGATAGTTGAATCGTAACCAGTTGTTGCACCAGTTGAAACAAGCGTTCCTGCCATCTTTAAAAGGCCAACTTCTTGGGGAAACACTGCCTTTCCAATGTGTTCGAAGATAACATCCACACCCTGTTTATGGGTAATCTCTCTAACCTTCTTATGCCAGTCTGCTTCTCTATGGTTAACCACATAATCTGCGCCTATCTCTGAGCATTTGTCCATCTTTTCTTTGTTACCTGCTGTGGCGATTACGGTACAATTGTACAATTTTGCGATCTGAATTCCTGCCATGCCTACTCCACTAGTGCCACCCATGATTAAGACCATTTGGCCAGGCTTTATCTTGGCTCTTCCTACCAACATGTGCCATGCAGTCATCCCAACCATGGAGATTGCCGCTGCATCGTCGAAAGATACATTTTCAGGTATTTTGGCTACGTTTACCTCTGGCAAATGTGTATACTGACAAAAGCCACCCCACATTGGACCAGTTTGAAACCCCCAAACTAACCTATCAATACAATCATATTCTCTACCAGAAGTACAGGCTTCGCATACTCTGCAGCTTATGTTAGAATGTGACACAACTCTTTCTCCAACTTTGAATTTTGTGACATCCTCTCCGACTTCCACCACGGTACCAGCCACATCGCTTCCAGAGATGTGTGGTGACGGGACTTTGATCGGTTCTCCCCAAATGGCCCACAGGTCATTATAATTATACGCTGCCGCTTCTGCTTTCAACATAACCTCAGTAGGTTTTAATTTTGGCGTATCAATGTCTTCAATCTTTACGACTTTTTCAGGATCTTTATTGTATTCACGAAATACGGCTGCCTTCATAACTTGAAAGCAATGGTAATACTTAATATAGTTAACTAGATCAATTTTGTCTCGGTGTCATTAAACATAGGACACTGGCTGCCTCTGTTCTTTTAGTGTTGCACATTGAATAATGCATGTATCTATGGAACTTATCAGTTGATTATGTATATCTATTTCGCCAAGCTTATCCTAAGTAAATAGCATTTCGTGTTAAGGATTTATAAAATGCCATAGATACGGGCTTTGCCTGTTATCCTTAATTTGCCTTCTAAACAATAGTGTAGAACAGTAGTGACTATTACAGCTATTATAAATGCTCTTGACTTTCTCATTGACTATCCTACTAATGGAAAGCGATTCTCGTAATTTATTATCAAAATCTTTTATATTATCTCGATAAATACGTTCTTCATCAATCGTAAAAGTAACACAAAATAGAAACCATCAGCCATAAAGTATCAAAAAATCATTATGGTTGAGCTGTTCAATTAAGATTGGCGTAGATATAAGAAGATGAAGATAAATGTATCTGCATAGTTCTAAATAGGTTTTTAGCTAAGAACAAACACTTGCCTAAAAAAACGATATATGGTAGATGCCCGAAATGTAATACGAAAAGCGCACTTGAAGTCGTCTCAGGAAATCCTGGCAAAGAGAAGTTCAGATGTAATGAATGCTTTTCAAGTTTTGGTATGGATGATTTTTGAAAGTTCTATTATTATTATTTAAATGCAGCAGTATTTATTAGATCTTTGCTCATTCGGAGTTTTATTTCCATCATTTGTAGCCACCATATTATGAGTTTGGTTTTGCTCTAAGTAGTACGATTCATTAATTTAACGAAAACAGTGGTTGATACTAACTATCTTCCCACAATAAAAAAGAAAAAATTGAACTACAGATACAATATTGTCATTAATATAAAATGGACAAGAAAATAATTATCCTTGTTGGCATTGGTGGTATAGTCACATTCTTGGTATATTTAGGATTGCAAAATTCTTTAAAAGTTCCTGCTTTATTTTCTGCTCCAATCTCCTCCAAAGAAGCAATTACGGCGGTTGCACAAAAGGAAAATCTTGCAAGATACAATTTGTCAGATTTCTCTACAAGATATGTCTACATTAAAGGTAATGGCGCTATATTTGAATCTGACGATAATTCCAATTCAATCGGAAAATATCTTGGTAAGGGTGAACCTACCATTACAACTGGGAATTATTTTGCTTGGGAAGTTATAAAAGACAATCACATTTACTTCGTGGATAGCTCGACAGGTGAAATTATATCAGAAAAAAATTAGTAGCATTATGATGACTTTCTATATTTTACTTGCTTTGTCAAGGTCATGCTTTGACGACATTGAAACTAGTAATGTCTATGAGGACAAAATGTTTTAATCCATGTAATTATAGCTGTTAGGAATGTTTACTTGGATAGACGACATATCTTTTGGATAGAATTTGCTTCTTTTTTGTCTCTACGTTGTAATTGAAGTCTGCCTGCTCGCTGGTTTTGCTGCTGTTCGATCCTTCTAACCGCTACAACCATCTCGTTGTTACGAACTTCCCATGATCAATCTAACTTGTGCCCTTCTTTTAGATTCCATTGTTTGACAATAGACATTGGTATAGTAAAATACGAAGTAATCCTCAATGACCGTCTGCACTTGTGTAGATTTTGAAATGATAGGATTAGCATGTAAGCACGTTATTGCAGTCCAAATCTATCGTACAAACCAAATAGCAGCAATTTTAATCGCTGCAAAGATTGAAGCACTAAACAAAATACAATCAATTACCTTAGTGACGGAAGATCTATAAACATAACATTTTGGTTCCAACCCGGTTCTTTTTTCGTCCTCGATCATCCAACCCCATAGGGGATACGAATCTATGCTAATTCAGATGAAGTTACGGATGGAATCGAGCTGATTTTTCCTCTGAAATCCAAAACTTCTCATTTATAAGATTATCTATCGTAAGAAATTATTCCTCATAAGGGAGAATTATGAAAATTTATTATTAACCTTGGGAGATGTGCCAATGTGAACAAAAAAAAGTCGATTGAACTGAATTTGTGTGAAAATGTACGGGCCGCGCGATACCTTCAGGGAGATAGAGTAGAACATGGATGAATCAGTTCCGGTCCAACCGCCGTTGTCTGACCAATCCTTTGTAGATAATACAGAATACGGATCGGGCCCAGACGATTCAATATATGATGAGACCGAGAATTATGCAGTTACGCATCATAGTATCACGATCAATGGCACAACCATTTCATATACGGCCTGCGCTGGTCATCTCGTGACGCGTGATCAAGATAGCTCGCGACCTTCAGCCAAGATCTTTTATGTATCGTTTACCGCTAACGATGCCGCGGCGTCGAGCCGTCCTGTGACTTTCTTTTATAATGGGGGCCCGGGATCATCCTCGGTATATCTGTTGCTAGGCTCATTTGGGCCACGACGCATCAAGACGAAAATGCCTCATTTTACCCCTCCAGCGCCTTACGAGCTGGAAAACAATGCCGACAGTCTGCTCGACCGCACGGACCTAGTTTTCATTAACCCTGTGGGGACAGGGTATTCAACGGCAATCGCTCCTGCGAAAAACAAGGATTTCTGGGGCGTAGATCAGGACGCAAGATCGATTAGGCAATTTATAAAGCGTTATCTGACCAAGTACGGTCGCTGGAACTCACCAAAATTCCTCTTCGGAGAATCATATGGGACACCGCGAACCTGCGTGTTGACTTGGTTACTTCATGAAGATGGCGTGGATCTGAACGGAATAATTCTGCAGTCTTCAATTCTCGATTGCTCTCAAGAAGGCAATTCTGTTGGTCTACTTCCAACTTTTGCCGCGGACGCTTTGTACCACGGCAAGGTGAAAGTGCCAGACGATCTGGACAGTTTTATGAAGGAGGTCGAGAGGTTCGCGCGTGTGGAGTATGCTGCTGCAAAGGCAACCTATCCAGATCAGGTCGATCAAGACACAGTTCAAAAGCTGAGCCAGTACCTCGGGATCTCATCCGATGTACTTGAAGATTGGAAACTCGATCCCACCATTCTGAATCCTATTGGAATCATGAGTTATCTGACCAACCTTTTGCAGCATGAGGGCGAAGCAGTGGGTTTGTACGATGGCCGTGTCACTGCAAATGACACAGGAATCGCTGGATCGGTGGATCCGAGTTCTGGGACGAATGATCCTAGCCTAACTGCTATAGGTGGCGTTTATACCACGATGTGGAACGTGTATCTGAATGAAGAGCTAAAGTATTCTTCGACTTCTTCGTTCATGGACATGAACGATAAAGCGTTCGATAAATGGAATTGGAACCATGTCGATCCAACCGGAAAGCAAACAACAACGCGAGCAACTCTATACACGGCTGGCGATCTCGCCGCCTCTATGGAGTTGAACCCATACCTCAAAGTCTTTTGTGCAAACGGATATTATGACGCTGCCACACCGTTCTTACAAACTAAGTTGGATATAAAAAATATGCCGCTAGGCGACCAAAAGACCAAAGAAGGCAGGGAGAGCCGCAGCAAAACACTACAACAGGACCTTTTCTTTCACACCTATCAGTCTGGACATATGATTTATCTGGACAATGATTCAAAGGATAAGAAACATCGCTCGTCGAGGTCACTAATGAAGGCGGACCTTGGCGAATTCTACGACAAGATACATCATCACCGCACCAAGGACCATGTTAGCCGGTCCCCATACCGTCGGCGCTTCACTCGAACGCCATATTAGGACGGGGAGCAAAGAGACAGCAAAAAATCATCTTCAGAAGGATGGCTTTTGTAAATTGCAAATATGGTCAATCAAAATACCTACAACCTTGTGAGAAGAAAATAATCCAGTTCTTTTCAGAGAAAATCAAACAAGTCGAAGCTGACTTTAACGGCAAGAAGAGTATGAGATTTAGATACACAGTCATGGAAGAAGGAACTACCCCGAGAAGCATTTGGAAGTCGGAAAAAGAACCTCTGAAGAAATAGATTCTTTCCTTCCTTTCGTAACACTAGCCATCTTTGTGCATAGAATGAGAACAGAACATAATGCCATGCTGTCCCAATCCCTTTACCTCAAGTCCTAATACTGAATCTGGTGTTTTCTTACTCCGACAGCAAATAGATTATATATCAATAATTATCTCTATAGGATAACTATGAAAATAACGCGGGAGCGACTTTTTCTTTTTGCATTAATCGCAGCAACGATAATTGCTGTCGTAGTAGCACCATTTGTTGTAGGGCAGACGTAAGCAGGCGTTAGTTGGCAGACGGTATCAATATATGTATGCTAATAGGTTTAGCAGTACCTACCGGTTTTGTTTAAGTTGATAAAATATAATCTCATAATAATAGTATCTTTAAGTAGTAAAATCAGTATGCAAAATAGGATGGGTGCCTTCTATGAGTAACAAGATTTAGTGCAATAGTAATATCACCGGTAACCGAAGATAATACAAAAGAAGTCGAGGTAAATGCCATTAAATATAGTTGTATCTTAAATTTAAAACTAATTTCAGTTATGGTGAAGGTAGTGCTTTTGAACAATCTGTTAAATTTGAATTAGAAATTTAATTCAGAAAGATGAGATAGGCATTATACATTAAAGTTGGAATTTGAAAATAGTAAATATCTATTGAACATGTTTTTATGATCTCGCTCATTTAGTTAACGTCTATTTATTCTGAATTCTTTCTTTGGTTGTTGTAAGCTAAGTAATACTTGTTTTAATTCTTCATCTGTCAGAGCTCTATTTAATCTCCCTGCTGAAGCCGCATTTATCAAATAGCTTTCAACTGCGGCCGCCAGTTCTGGTTTTACCATTCTAATATTTGTCAATCTTTGGCGCGCAGGAGGCTCTAAAAGAATCATTAAAGCACGTTGTCTCATAGCAGCTGCAGTTTCTTCTTCTTTTCTCTTAGATTCGTCATCATTTGGTTGATGTTGTGGTTGAGGCGATGACATGCACTATTGACCTTTCAGTGACAGACTATGCGTATCGTTGCAGTCCTTGCGAGGTCTTAATGATCTCTTTATACAATTCCGTAGCTACTCTATCGACCCTTTTCATCCCATCTTCTGATATTAATCTGCCTTTGTTTTTTTTAATTATATAGCCTGCTATCTCAAGCTGCTGTAATGCCTTTCGAATAATTGCTCCACCTGCGTCTTTGTGGTGGGATAGTTTATAGCCAATTTGTTTCCGCCCACCATATTCACTCTTTAGATCTGATACACCTATGGGGCCGTGAATGTAAACTTTTCTTAAAAGAGATGCACATCTTGTATACCACCAGTCTTTATTCTGGGGGATTTTTTCGACATGTGCACCAGTCTTAACAAATGCTGCCCAGCCTGGGGTTTCAATTCTCTTATCTTTCTTTAGCTGTTCAGCCAACTTTATAATGAGCTCATCGGCAGGAACATCATAAGCTTTAGCCATAGTTATAACATAATCACGCTATAAATCCCTTATAAATCCTTATTCTCTTGAAGAAGCAACTTGCAAAGAAGACAAACGGTTTTTTTTTATGTTCAGGACTTTACGGTACACATGACCACATTTTAAACAAGTAATTCTTATGGCTTTTATGCTAGATCTTCCAATCCTTATTCTTGCGCTCTTACCTGGGGAAATAAATTGTTTACATCTTTTACAATATAGCTGCCGGATTTCATAAGGAAGTCTTAACCTAGTACGCATAGCAATTTTTTTTGCAAGTCTTGAATGACAATTAGCAAGATGATCATCTTCTTTAATCTCGTGCAAAGCATTTGCTATCAAAATTTCAATCCTTTCTCTGGCAATTTCCCTTGAAGCCTGTTTTCTCATGGTATGTCAAGAATCTGATCTCTAGGATAAAGATATTTATATTTTCAACTTGCATTATTTTATTTTTCTAAATGATAGTGTGGTCGACCTTTATACAATCTAAATGTCTCTAAGATTATATGAGCATTATCGGTCTGGTGTCAGTAGGAAGGATTGCAGTTATCATTTGATAACCAAGTTTTTCCATACATAATGTTGTCGCTTAAGCTTATATCTTTTTGTTCTAGCATCGATTTAGATTAGTCCTACACCAGGATTAGGTGAACACAGGTATTGTATTATCATCTGTTACAATTACATCTTCAAATACATATCACATGAAGGCTGCTTTAAGGATGACAATGAAACAGTATTAGAGGAGGGAATAATTTTTCTTACCTATAATCATTCTCTATATCATAAGGTTCATTGGATCAAATATGATTCAAAATAACCAAATGATTATGATAATATCCAATAACATATTGAACTCAAGAGAATGTCTTATTTAGTTTCTTAAACTATGATAAAGTATAAATATATTCTTAGTGAAGAATATACTGAATGAATTCACCTGGAGCAGAATTTGAGAGTAACTCAGAGCGACTCCGGAGTTACTCCGGAGCAAAAGATATGTCGGCATTTGCAGCAGCATCATGCTGCTGCAGAAACAAGAGGTCGATTGTAAAAGTGGGCGGATGGAATTGTCCACATTGTAGGATGGTATCTCCAAGGCATTGGAATGTTAGCAGACATATTTTGAGAGTACATGATGGATTAGGAGAACCAACCAATGAATTTGGAAAGACTAGAAAAGAACAACACCGAACGAACACAAATCTGGAATTTGGCTATGGCAATTACTACCATGATAGTCAGAAATCACCCTCATTTCTTCCAGTTAAATTCAAGGAGTCCAGGGTTGGTGGCGGCAGCACACTCAAAGATGGATTGCCTAACAATAATAATAAATCGCTATGGGACTTTATGGATGATTTTATAGAACCTGTAAAAAAAGTGCTCGAATTCAAAAGAGCGCTCGATGAACTCGCACCGTCAAGTCAATACTATTCTTATCATTATTATTCTCCTTATGCAATTTCTCATCAATACCCACAATCTCGATTGCATTTGTCCTCCCCTATCAATTTCAGCAGTGCTGGATCTATGGCTGTTGGCCAACGCGAAAGCACCCACAATAGTATTGGCGAGGATGAGAACTACATGGACTTTGATGTTGACGACCTTGAGATTATAATAGGATATCAGGGATACTTTTGCAAAGATTGCTTGATATTTCATCCACTTGCGCTTTATCTTGATAGACAAGGTAAAATAGCGCAAATCCGACATAAGTGTAATTCACAAAGGTTACATGATATACAACATATATTAGATAAGAAAAAGGAAGTCTCAGAACTTATTTCTCAGATACCAGGAAAAATGAAAAGTGTAGTTAATGAGTGGACTAGGAACCAAAATTGTATCTATGCTGTAGAAGTAAAAAAGGAAGAACTTGCTAGCGATCATTTGGATTTGGTCACAGACTTGGCGGTTACAGATAACCAAAGCTGGATAGCAAGAGCAATAAGAGATAAGCAAACTACGCTAACTGACGAGGAGATAGAGGATTTCTTGGGAAGATGTGGATATAGTACCTTTTCATACTTTAACATTCACCTATCAGATAATAATGACGTCCCTCCAGTTTGTTATACAATAGGAATAGTCAGTCCCAAAATAAAGTACGTTGCCGACAAGCTAAGATCTGACAATGGGGATAATTATCAAGAACTATCGATGTCAAATCAGATGATTGACAATGGGATTACAGGGGCGGAAGATCCAAAGACAGATACATGAGTATGACGTAAGTTTTCTTCAATCAACATTTTACTCTCCATCGCTATATTGGTGGGAACACAATCAGCGAACTCTGCAGTAATGGGTTTGCCACTCCTCAACAATACATCCCATTGTATCTCATTAGTATATTATATAGTAAAATATAACATTAGTTGAGCGCTTCTTTGTAATGTTAGTCAATTAAAAAGTAAGGGGAAGTTTTGGTCCTTTTTGTTCTAATCCATAACTTTTGAAATACTTTAGACACGGTCCACTCTTGGAATCTTCTATGGCATGTAGATTCAGAACCATACTCCTTTGGCAACATCTTCCAGGAAGTTGACCGCCAGTCCTTAGAATGTATACAAAATACCATCCAGAACTTTTCTAAGGGGAATAGCAGAAGGAAGTCCTATGGTCTTATTTGCTTTCTCTGGTGGAAGTAGTAGCTTAATTTAATCCCATAATTCATCTGGAATTTTTCTAATTGCTGGAAGATGCTTGACTAGTCTATAAGGCACATTTATAGAAAGAGCTTCTCAAGCTATGTGTCTATCTACAATTTTCGGGAAGCTCAGTAGTAGATCAAGACTATTATTGTGCTAGCAAGTTAAATTAGTCATTTTATCCCTTACATACAGTAATATTGTCCATAACTTGCTGTTAGCTTCAGATAATGGTAATAAGCTTTGATGATTTGGAATACAACGCAAAGAAATACATGAAATTAAAACAAAATAAAAGGTCCGCTTTAGAGTCAAAAGATGTCGCAATAAAAATTATTGACTCTATTTCTTCTCCAGATTTGAAAATTCCATTACAGAAAGGGGTTATTAGTAATGCAACGACTAGCTATCTTTACACTAACGATTTGACATATCCTAATCTTTTTGAGTTTATTGCTGAGATTCTACATATGAAAATACCAATTACAATCAATTATACAATATTTGGTCCGGGAGAGATTATAGTTAACAAAGGAAGCAAAGAGGAGGCAGAACTAGAGCTTGATTCATGTCTTAAAGAGTTGCAAAAATTGTCATATGCAAAGAAGCATCTGATCTAAAAAGTTCAATTTTCACTTCAGCGTATGGAATTTGGCAATATTGAACTGAGAAACGCTTTATATGTCAAAATTACAATTCATATACACAAGTCTTGACTTTTTGATAATGCTGAAAAGACAGAATCGTTTTACGGAACCGAAGATGTATGCAATGCAATATTGCAGTTCAGTAAAAGATTCTCTAGCAGTATCGGAAGCATTTACTTGATCTTAAATAAGGATATAAATAAGATTTATTACCTGGATTATAAACTATGGCGTCAATTTTTGTAGAGACTGCAGCCATTCCTCATCTAAATGGCGTTAGATGTAATTTATAGCAAGTGAAACAGAAACATGGCTACAACTTTGATTCAAGAAGCAAGCCCGTTGCCATAGATTATCTATAACAATAAAAGAGAGTTGTAGAGATAATTTGTATTTGACAATCCCTGGAAAAGGCATCATCTGAGCATTAGTAAAAAAAGAACAGAAAAGGCGTGACAGGAGGCTATTGTTAAAATAAGAGTAGTGCATCAGGAATAGATAGTGAAGTTTACCAAGGTTGTTTTCAAAGTTTTCTTCAAACTTCTCTAGTACTGGATTAGGATTGTTCATATCAAAAAGATCGTAGAAGCTCATGGTAGTAGAATATGAGCTAAGAATAATGCCGATGGAAAAGGAGCGGTATTTGCATTTACCCTGCCTATGTCGATCGAGCAAAAAGCAGTCAGTCATGGTTATGAGAGTAATTGAGTCAGCAATAACGTTACTGATTATACACAAAACAGTGATTTTAATACGTACACTCTGTTTTTATATAATTATTGTCGTGAAAGACAATACCAAGTTAAATTAATCATTTACAAATGAGACTGAATAATTACGACATAGTTGTTGTTCTTTATAAAGTAGATTATTGATCGATCTTCTATATATTGTTCAGAATAGTATCGTTGGTGCTTGCTGAGGCCGCGTTAGAAACTGTTCCAAAGGAAATAATTGATCATCCTTCAGTCAGAAATCTTTCCCAAAAAATTGGTAAGATGCCAGGAGAAATTTTACTAGATAGGAGTTATCATCATCACGCAATGATTCAAGGTAGACTCAAATCAAGTTGGAAACGAGGTCGACCAGATATAATTCACTTTGCATTGATGGAAGCATTATCGACTCCTCTGTTTTTTAAAGGAATGCTGCGTGTGTATGTACATACAATAAATGACAAGCTAATCCTTATAGGTAAAGATTTACGAATACCAAAGTCTTATTCTCGTTTCGAAGGTCTTATCATAAGTTTATTCAAAAATAAGGTTATAAAAGGAGAACAAAACGATAATGATAAAAACAATATTCTTCTAGAATTACACGATAATGTTTCATTTGAAGATTTGATAAAAAATATTGTAAAGCCTGATAAAGTGATAGGTCTTTCTCGCGTAGGAGTTCAGAGTACATTCGAAGAAGTAGTTTCAAATAATGTTAATAGTGGCAATTGTCATTGCGCATTTACGATAGGCGGATTTCCTAAAGGTCATTTCTCTGACACTACTACCATGCTATTTAACAGGTTATATTCTATTGGGAAATTCAGATTGGAGGCACACGTTGTCATTGCAAGAATACTATATGAGTGTGAAAAAGTTATCTTTGATTAATGATATATTGCATCAATCATAAATGCAATAAATAATGCAGTCAAATAGGGACTAGAGAATTTAAAAACAGTCCAGGAGGCTTTTTCGCTAGGCTTGATTAATAACCATACAGACAAAGCTATCATTGCTGCTCCAAAGATACTTGCAGTAATCAAATAGATTAATCCAAATTGTTTGAAAAAGAATGGAAGAATACTGAACAATACCATTATCAAAGTTGTTCCTGCAATTATGCGAACCGATTTTTTTTCCGTAATGATTGCTGGTAACATTGGGATACCTGCTCTTCTGTAGTCTTTTTTAGCATGCAGAGCGAGACTCCAGATATGGGTTGGAATCCATAGGAAAACTAGACCAGCCATAACAAGACCAATTTCGATATTCTGTGTTGTTACTGCGACATATCCTATCATTGCAGGAGCGCCACCTGAAAACCCTCCCAAAATAATATTTGCTTGGCTCTTCCTCTTCAACCATCTGCTATATATTATTATATTGTCAAGTAGACCAAAAATCATCAGAGCAAACGCCCATACATTGATAAACCAGGAGAATATTAGCGAAATTCCTGCCAATATCAAACCAAACTCAAGTGCGTGCTTTGGGGAAATTCGACCTGATGGAATAGGCCTCCCGCTTGTCCTGTTCATAATTGCATCTATGTCGCGATCGTTATAACTAGTCAATGTGTCAGCAGCAGCAGAGCCTGCGGCCACTCCACCAATAAGTAATACCCATGTTAACGGTTGAAGGGGGATGTGAAACAACAACGATGCAGTTAGTGCAGAACCAAAAGCTGTAAAAACTAATAAATACCAAATTTTTGGCTTTGTAAGTTCATAATAATTTTTGACCCTACTGCTTGTTGTCATCTGTGGGAGCACAGTACGAATATCAACTCTTCTTTAATCGTTATAAGACAATAAATGGATATTTATACCTTCAAAGGCAAAATCAACAAAATGAAAACTTTATTTTGAAATAGAAGTTGGATAGATTATTTCACGTGCAGTCTTCCTCATTTCGATAAATGTTTCTGTCTTTTGAACTCCTTCGACGTGACCTATTTTTTCAGAGATCAACTGATGCATTTCATCTAGAGAGCGAGCGTTCATTGTTACTAGGACATCAAATCTGCCTGTTACTTCTGAAACTTCACGGACTTCCGGTATCTTGAAGAGTTCATTTAGAACATTATCTCTCAATTTAGAGTCCATATTGATCCCCGTAAGAGCTTTTACATTAAAACCTAACGCCTCGTCATTAATTACAATAGTAAATTTTCTGATGAGGCCTCTCTTTGAAAGTCTTTTAATTCTACTGTAAACAACAGAAGCATTTATGTTCATCTTTTTGGAAAGTTTCGGTACCGAAATACTTGCATCTTTTGCAAGTTCACTTAATATTTTTAAATCTAAATCATCTGTTCTTCCCATTTATATTTCTATTATATCTGTAGTAAACAGGTTAATAAACGTATTAATTTCAAATTAAATTGTATTTTTTAAGAATAATAGGAGATTAAATGATGCTTTTCTCTTTTAATAATTCTGCAAGTAATACCGCGCCTTTTGCAGAACCCATTTTTTCGTTATGTGATAACAGTACATATTTGACTCCATTGTCAAAAACAGTGTCCTTTCTCAACCTGCCGACGACTGTTGTCATGCCGTCGTTAATCTCTCTGTCTACACGCGGTTGCGGCCTTGTCGGATCATCATGAACAACGATATAGTCTTGCGGAGCAGTTGGTAACTTTTTGATAGTTATAGATTTTGAGAACTTTAACATTTCTTCCTTTACTTTCTCTGGTTCAGAGGGTCTTGCTGTTTCAACGAACACCGTTTCAGTATGGCCATCAGAAACTGGGACTCTGGTACATGTACAACTGACTTTGACTGGGCTTGGTATAATTGAGTGTGCATTTAAATCACCTAAGATCTTTTTAGTCTCTATCTGGACCTTTTCTTCTTCTTTCGGAATGTAAGGGATTATGTTGTCCATAATATCAAGGGCTATGACACCAGGTGATCTTCCAGCACCTGACAGTGCTTGCATGGATGTCATGAAAACATTTTTAATTCCAAATTTATCCATTATGGGTTTTAGAGTAATTGCTAGACCTGTTGTAGTACAGTTTGGTAGGGGAGCAATGAAACCTTTCCATCCTCTATTCTTTCTCTGAATGTCCAATAATCGTGCATGCTCGTCGTTTACACCAGGAATTAATATTGGAACATCATTTTCATATCTGAAAGCGGCTGCTGTACTAATTACAGGTACTGTTTGCGCAAAGCTCGGCTCAATTACTTGGGCATCAGATGATTCTAGTGCGGTAAAGATTAGGTCGAATTTTTTTGGCTCTATGTTTTCGACCTTACTTATGATCATATCTTGGATGTATTCTGGAATTTGTTCCTTATTGTGCCACCTTAGGATCCCAGTGCTTGGATCGCGTAGCGCTTCTTTGTATTTTTTTCCTGCAGACCTCTCAGATGATGCAATCTGTGTTAATTCAAACCATGGGTGTTTATTTAAAGCCATGACAAATTCCTGCCCTACAGCTCCTGTCCCTCCAATGAGCGCTACTTTTAGCATAGAATGTCATTAACCGCTATGTAGCTAATAATCGTTTTCAGAGTCAATCAAAACTTGTCGATTCTATTTGGAAAATGGAAGAAAAGATTCTAAATATGTTGCTAGTATAAAATGAAATAATATGATTGACTCAAAATCAAGAGAGGCCATGACAACTGCATGTTCGCATGGTGGCATATACTCTGTCAATCCTAGATTAGTTACAGCTGATTTCAGTTCAAATGTTAATCCTTTAGGAATCTCTGGGAATGCCCTTAAAGCAATTCAGAAAAGTATCAGTAAACTTTCATCTTTATATCCTGATCCAAAATGCATTGATCTTAAAAAAGGCATATTGAACTATTTGGATATTGGTTTGAAATTAGAATGCGTTTGTGTAGGAAATGGAGCAACTGAAATAATTCACGATTTTGCTAGAGCATTTATACGTAACAAAGCGCTCATTCCTGCCCCGACTTTTTGTGAGTATGAGATTGCATCAAGGAGAATGGGTGCTAATATTTTATTTATTCCACTAAAAGATATGATATTAAATACCGAACTTATCATCGAGCAGGCAAAAAAACAAGATGCCATATTTCTATGCAATCCGAATAATCCAACTGGATTACTTTCTACTACTGCAATTAAAAAAATAGTTGAGAGTATAGATAGCTCGACAAAGGTTATGATCGATGAATGTTTTATAGAACTAGTTGACGGTCATGATAACCAAAAATATTCTATGATTAATAAAATAAATGAATTTGATAACCTTGTAATTTTGAGATCCTTGACAAAGTCTTTTGGTCTTGCTGGTCTAAGAGTTGGATATAGTGTATGCAATCCTAGACTTGCCAGCAGGTTGTCTGCTAATCGTATAACTTGGAATGTAAACGGGGTGGCACAAATGGCTGCAATTGCTGCCTTAAAAGATACGAGTCATTTAGCGAATGCAAGGGCTGTAATTAAAAAGGAGCGCAAGTATATGCAGCATAGGATAGAGAAAAAAATGCAGAATTTTACACCATGTAAATCTGACGTAAACTTCTTTTTGATCCATTTGAAAAGGAAGAATTCAATTAAAGTAAGAGATTCTATGTTGACAAAAAGTGGCGTGCTTGTTAGAGATTGTAGTACATTTACTGGTATGGGGCATGAATATATCCGAGTAGCTGTAAAGAAACATAAGGAAAATGTGATTTTACTCGATGCGATGGAGTTGGTTGATAATAGATGACAAAGGCTAAACTGTTGATGATTCAAGGAACGTCATCGGGAGCAGGCAAGAGCACTTTAGTTACTGCATTTTGCAGAATTTTTAATGACAAAGGATATCAAGTTGTTCCATTTAAAGCTCAAAATATGTCTTCTAATATTTATATCACTAACAAAACCGTAGGCATGATCTCCCTAGCACAAGCTATTCAGGCAATTGCTTCAAGGAAAAATCCGGATACAAGAATGAATCCTATTTTATTAAAACCACTTGGAGATTATCGAAGTAGGGTGATATTGGGCGGTAAATATTATAGTGAAATGCATGCAAAAGAATACTATGAAAGGTTCATCTTACAAAAGGGCTTGTCATTAATTTTAAATGCACTTGATAGTCTCAGAAAAGAAAATGATATTGTTGTAATCGAGGGAGCAGGTTCTCCTGCCGAAATCAATATTTCAAAATATGATGCAGCAAATATGTTACTTGCAGAGAAAGTTTGTGCGCCAGTTATTATTTGCTCAGATATTGAAAGAGGTGGATGTTTTGCAAGTATTGTAGGTACTATGAAGTTGTTAAAGCCAATTCATAGTCATTTGGTTAAAGGATTTCTAATAAATAAATTTCGTGGTGATATATCACTTTTAGATCCCGCGATTAAATCCGTTCAAAAAATAACCAGAAAGCAAGTTTTAGGGGTTATACCAAAACTTGATTTTCATTTACCAGAGGAAGATTCCTTAGACAGCAGGAGTACAAATAAACAAGAACAGCCAAGAGAATCATGGGATGGTCACATAAATCTACTTGCAAAGGCAGTAAATAAAAGTATCAATATACAAAGAATAATGACTAAGGTTATTGGACTCATGTGATGGTTATGGTTGTGTCACAGGGCTTGTTAGTAGCACTTGTTGGTGCAATTATATTAGATCTCTTACTTGGGGATCCATCTAATAAATACCATCCTGTTGCATGGTTAGGCAGGCTCATAGGCTTCTTTGTGCCAAAGTTAAAAGATAGTAATAATTATACAAAGAAAGAAAGAGTGAAGGGCATTATTTTTTCGAATTCGTTAATCATTACATTTGGAATCATAACCCATTTTGGCGCAATTTCAGCTGTTCATATACTTGGATCAATTGGCCTCTTCATATTTTCAGCATTAATCCTGAAAATTACTATTGCTATAAGAGGAATGGAAAAACACGCAAATGCGATTATCAGTTCATTAGAAAGAAACGATTTGTTAAAAGCGCAACGTAATCTATCGGCGATTGTAAGAAGAGATACTAATAATTTAGACAAGCAGCATGTACTCTCAGGAACTATTGAATGCATTGGAGAAAGTGTAGTTGATGGAATTACCTCGCCATTATTTTATTATTCATTTTTTGGTCCTGCTGGATCTTTTGCTTATAGAATAATTAATACACTTGACTCTATGATAGGATATAAAGACGATTATTATAAAGATATTGGATGGATGTCAGCTATTCTTGATAGTTTTGCTAACTACATGCCTGCAAGGATCACTGCGTTTTTGATGGTAATAGTTGCAAAGTTTATTGGCGCTGATTCTAAGAAATCATTAGAAATTTTGAAACGCGATCACAACAAAACTGCCAGTATGAATGCAGGATATCCGATGGCCACGATGGCGGGGGCTCTGAGAATAAGGCTTGAAAAAATTGGTTACTATTCCATCGGAGAGGAATATGAGCCTTCATCTATTGAAAAATGTAAAACTGCAATTTCCATAATGAAATTGACAACGTTTCTATTTTGCATAACATTGTCCGCTCCTTTAATAATAATTTTATATTTTGCCGGATGGTGGAGAATACTTTTTGGTCTTTAAGTCAATGCAGGCGATTATTTCTTTTCTAACTATAATACCTGTTTCGAAATCATCCATTGTAGATATTGACAGTATTGCAAACAAGATGCATTTTTTCCCCCTAGCTGGTGCAATGATTGGATCTTTGATCGGAGGGCTGGCATATGGAATTTCTTTTTATCTGCAACCACTACTGGTTGGTTTTTTTATTACTGGCGCATTCGTGATAATTACTGGTGTACAGCATACTGATGCATTAGCTGATTTTGCTGATGGATTAATGGCAAAAGGCTCTAAGGATATCAAATACAAGGCAATGCATGATCCTGCAGTTGGTTCTGCTGGAGTATCTTCTATTATTCTTTATATTATGGGTATGATTATTTCTGTATCTAGTTTTCATCATGGAATCAGATTATTCACTAGCATTGTTGCAGCTGAAGTAATAGCAAAATATGTGATGGTTCTGCAATCCTATCGAGGACTTTCCGCATGGGAGGGTTTTAGTTCTCCATTTACCAGCGCTATGAAGGACAAGCGAAAAATGTTATCTGCCACGGCAGTTACGCTTCCTATTGTCTACCTTTTTGGTGGCGGTTATTACGCTGGTCCTATATCGCTTGGAGTATCGGTAGCAATTGCAACAATAATACAGTATGTTTCAAATAAAACCCTGGGCGGCCTCTCTGGTGATGTAATTGGAGCATCCAATGAACTAACTCGACTTTCATCTCTGATAGTTTTATCTTCAGTAACTATGTGAAGTCATGCAACACTATCATTATACATTTTAAACAATACAGTGTTTTACGATAAGCAATGATCGCTGCTATAATGTGTGGTGGTAAAGGAAGCAGGATAAAAAATTCCATTGATGTGGAAAAACCGTTATTAAAGTTAAAAGGAAAGACAATGCTAGAGATTGTCCTTTATTCACTTGCCAAGTCCCATGAATTTGATAAAATAATTGGAGTGACAAGCTCCAATACGCCGAAAACTCACGCATTTGTTAATTGTTACTTATCGTTGCTTATGACTGATCTGATACAAACCGAAGGTAGAAGTTATTCGAAAGATTTGTCCCTAGTCCTCAACACGCTGAAACCTGCAACGATTTTTGTGGTACCTGCCGATCTTCCACTGTTAAGCACAAGAGTCGTTCAGAAAGTCCTCAGCAGATACTGTGCTGTATCACCTTGTGTTTCTATTGTATCAGATTATAAATTTGTTGTAAATTTGGGAATAAAACCAAGTCTGGTGCTGAATATCAATTCAAAAGAATATTGCCATACTGGCATAAGCATAATCGACTCTTCAAAAGTCATGGGTTTCGCTACTTTAAAGGAATATTATATAATAATGAATGAAAAAGAAATAGCAGTCAACGTAAATACAAAAGAAGAACTTGAGATCGCAGAAAGATTGCTAGGTTGAGCCTAGTCAAGGGAATTTAAAATTTTTCCAAGAATATTTGCTCTGGATCCACTCTTTTTTGCAATCAATTGGCCACAAGATTTGCAATAAATGTCAGTCGTAGTATGACTAAAGATAACTCTGTTTTCTCCACATTGTATGCATTGGACAGATACAAAGTTGCTACGTGGTTTTGGAATCACTATAGTATTCTTGCGCATAATAGACAAACACCATCTCTAGGATTGGATCTCAAGCTTGCGAATTCGCATACCTTCTTTCATTGTCTTTCTCTGACAACTTTTACATGTGTAGCGTAATGTAATTTTTTTTGTGGTCTTGGCAGTTCTCTTGAGTTCTGGGAACTTTTGACCTCCATATCCTTTCTTGTCTTCTGCATGTCGACGAGCACCTTCTGCAACTTTTCTGTCTTTGCCCTTCTTATATATTGCTACTGCTTGGACTGTGTGGACCTTGCATCTAGAACAGAACTTGCGAAGCTCCTTCTGCATCTTCATAATAACAAGATCCAAATGAGGGTAATTTAAGGACACTGGCCAAATTGTGTTGTGATAACCATAGAATGAAGATTAAAATATCTATTTTTTGTACCACATACAAAATCGCACGGCAAGAATTAACAAAAAGAAAATAACAAAAATTGTACTACATTAAGGGGGTCATTGGTTAAAAGCAAGATATAAACCTTATATTCTACCTGCTGGAAAGGTATAGAGAAATGGAATTCCTTGGCAGTTTAATAGAGCAGATAAATGTAAGTGAACAGAGCTTTGGCGTGTGGATACCTTTGGCATTTGGGCTTATAGTGGGTCTAGCCTACGTAATCGCCTCAGCTGCGAGACGCAGTAAATAATAATTTGTACTCCAACCTTTTCTTTTTCTTATAGCATTCTTATGGGATACTGGCTTTGAGATTTTTATAGAAAAAGATCAAACTCAACATAATATTTTTTAAACTTCGCTTCATATATACCAATAAAGTATTTAGTTGACGATGAATTATCTTTTTCCAATATGAGTATTCGATGTTATGAATGGATTGTGATTGTCTAGAAGTATAAATGGGCTTCAGGTCGAGCGGAGAGCGCGAAAAGGGATGGAATTCAGAATATGGCCGGCTCGCAGTGTCTCTAATAAGCCTAAACACAAACTTTACAAATAACGGTAAATCCTATATGTCCATAATCAATAATTTATTTTAATATCCATCTTTTCTGCTACTGACCTGATGTCCCAGAGAGATTTGCTTTCTGCAAAAGATATTGTTCCATCCTCAAATAATTCATTTACAACCGATGCAGCCATTGGTAAGGCCCCAGTGGCGCCTGGAGAATTATAATTTAGTATATGTATAGAATTATCTTGTTTAATTATTAGTGTATCGGGAATGAATTTACCGTCCTTGTCTAGTAGCAACGATCTTATGCCTGCAGTTCCTCGTTCCGTGAATGCGGACGCTTTCAACTGGGGTAGAAATTCTCGAGCTCTGTTTATCATGGAAGTTTTGGATAATGAGCTTTTGAATTCATCCAGTACAAGATGTAAGAATTGTCTGTCAAAAAGAATTTTACAGAGGCCTGTTGTCTTAGATGATTCAAAAATCTTTGGCAAGATGTATCTTAGGTTTTTACTCCAATCATACGCATAAGGTCCAAATACGGGGACGGCATTTGGACCTACTTCGCATCTTCCATCTATACGTATTATCCAATGGGGATCCAGAAAAGGATATTCAGGATATTTTGGCACTGAGTATATACTCAATTTTGTAAGATGGCGGTATTCTACCGGCGCCTGCCAGTATTCTCCTCTAAAATGAAGATCAGTAAACTCCTTTGCTAAATGCATAGAATGAGCTATATCCATTGCGTTTCCGCCAGCTGCATTAACGATAAATTCTGTTGTAATTCTTTTTTCTTCTCTGTCATTCACAGCGGCTATTGTCAAAGTGCCATCGTTTGTAGATCGTGATATCTTGCGAACTTTGTAGCCTAGTAAAATACTACATCCAAATGATTTACAGTCCTGCAACAGGCTCCTTGTTAAAGATCCATAGTCGACCGAAGCGTCTTTAGAGCAATATAATGCTGCAGTACAACGAACGCTAGGTTCAAAATTCTTTATTTCACTTTCTTTTAAGAATTTAAGATCAATTTGTTTTTTTAGACCATTTGATTCTCCCCATTCTATATATTTTTGCAGTCTGTCTATGCCTCTCTCGTCAGTGGCAACTTCCAATACGCCATCCTGCTTGAAAAGTAGATGTTTATTGTTTGAGTATTTATACCACATCTCATAGCCTAGAGAAGCAGCTTTTGCAAAAAGTTTCTTTTTCACTGGATCATAAAGAAAAGGGGCGTGCACCCTACCTGTGTTTCTGCTGCTCGTATGAAAAGCTACCTTCTTTTCCTGCTCGATAAGCAAAACCTTCAAACTGCATATAGAAGACAAGAAATAAGCTATAGAGGTCCCAAGGATGCCACCTCCAATAATCGCAATATTATAGTGAGTTTGCAAAGATAGCTTTGATCTATATGATTATAGGAAATATAAAAACAGCTTCTACAAACTAGTCTATTCTAAACGAGTCGGTAATACTCTTGTCTAGAAATAATATTTGCTAGGCTGATTTACTAGATCACCTAAAGTTATCTAGTTGAGGGAAAATGGTAGTTAAGATGATATGAGGCCCACAGGAAGCAGAAATGTTTAACGGACAAATTACTTGTATATTGTATTAAAATGTAATACTTATAATTTCTTTCTTTGAAGAGTGGCATTACTAGAATCTATACCTTTCCATATTATGTCAAAACCCAATTTGTCAAGAAGATCCATATGACAAGATTCAGGAATATCGTTTTTTTCAAGAAGTAAACAAGCATCATTAAGTTTACTTGTGCCTGTCAAGAGCAAATTTAATTCCTGTGCCTTTGATTTTAAAATTAGATATTTGCCTGTTATGATATAATTACTATTACTATAACCCTTGCCCTTCACTTTTTCTTGCTCTGACCTGATGATTCTTAATGTTGATTCAACTGGGATATTGTATTTCCTGGCTATTTCATCAATTGATATTACACCATTTCTGGCACCCTTGGTAATAATATGATCTAACTCCGTCAACAATTTGTTATAATTGTGACTTGCATGCTTCTCCACTATTTCAAGTTCAATGGACTTTAAGTATTCCAGTATGCCTCTAATTGGCACGTCATCATTTTTATATAATATTAAATGAGTTCTATCTATAAACGTGGATAATACGTTTGAATTACTTGCTTTTACCCTATAGTCAATACTGCTTGCAGCTGTGTAATGGTCATTGTTTATTGCAATAAAGAAATCGATTTTGTTATTATACTGAGTTGTGACATCCTTTATCTTGTGTATCTTGTTTTCAAGGTATTCCTTAGTCCAAAACCCTACTATCTCAAGATATATTTTTTTATCATATTTTTCAATCATAAAGTCAGGGATGAGTGCCTTCCCATCAGACACAATTAATGGATCAGGTTCTCTTATTAACTTCCAACCATTAGCTGATTGTTCAAATTTACTTGCAAATTTTTCTTCTACACTACTGTCAAAATAACCACTAGTCGAACTTGTATCGTAATTAGAAAAATCCTGTCTCTGGAGGTTATTATTTTTTACTTGATTATGATAGGGATCTAGTAGCAAAGGTGATTCCTTATTTGACATTTCAAATTCATATATTTTTTTTCCAGCAGACATGGTATTTCTTACAATCCAAGCTCTAATAGACCACGTTTCAGCAGAAACTATTGACGGAAGTAACTTTGCAATAGCCGTTCCATATCTATCGGTTAGCTTGAAAACACTTAAGGGTCCATCTATTGAACAAGCTATGATAGCATTGTTTCCTTGTGGGACCTCACAATGTGCTAGATTTGTGATGCTGTTTATATCGTTCGTCTGTCCATGTTCTTTTTGCTGCTGTTGTTGCTGTAAATTGTACATTAATCCAAGCCTCTTTACATCTCTCAATACTCGCTTCCAATTTGATCCTCCAGATACAGAAAACTCTAACTTTGTACAGTTGAATAATAGCGTCTGCATTAGAGATAAGTTATACCACGCTATTAGTTGCTCTGGAGTTATCTTATAAATATGACTCAATATCATGTTGTCCTCCATGTCACTCCACATCTCTTGAGCCATATCCTGTATAGATAGCCCCAATCTTGAGGCTACTGTCTCCATTATTTTTGTTTTCTCAATATCTGTTAGAGCAAACCCTCTTTGTGATGATTCTTCAAATAATTCTCTTCTGATGTTGAACGGCTGGATGGTAGAAGTGATGGAGGCTTTGTTACCAGTATTATTTATTCTTGTTGTATTTTTCATATTAGTAAATATGCATCTTCTTTCAATAAGAGCATACAAGCCTCTAACAAGTTTGTAGTGGCCATATTCAGATTCCAGAATGGAGATTCTTTCGGCAAGTACACCTTTCTTTTCTTTCTTCTCTAATGCTTGTTCAAACTCTTCAATGATATTTGTAGCTAAATGAAGTTCAGAAATATTATTACTATCGCTATACTCACAAAATACTGGAGCTATGTTTTTTCCGTTATTTTTTATTCTGATTCTAAGTAGTTGAGCCGGAAGCATGTGCTATCTTATCTGCTGTTATGATGTCGTCATCACAAGTTGTCACACCTTCATTATGTAACGACCTTTTCCTCCTCGCACCTGATCGTGTCTTACTTGTATCATTTGATATCATTTCGATGAATTCATCTTTCTTGTTCACTCAAATTTGATATTGATAATCCTCTATGTCTTTGAATAAGTTCTCCCCCGCTTGGTGATATACTTAAGTCGATTTTTAAAACATACCATATCTTCATATAACCTTTGATGGTGACTATTGTATTATATCTTCCATGTTTAAAACCTTTGGAACCCCATTTCTCGCTAGATATGCTAATTCCAAGGACTTACCCTCAAGTCCGAAAGCAACCCATAACCATATCATTTCTGAACCTTTTTTGTTAACGTCTCGAGTTTCTTTTTGCTTTTGTAGTATCACTTAATTTATTATTCCAGATTGATAGGGTTATATTTATAAAAACAAGACCATGGTATGTTAGAACTTTGAGTTCTTTAAGGAAAGACGTCAAAATGAAAACCTTAGCCAATATATTCTGAACATGCTCTGTTTGTTATATTCATAAAAAGAGATAGCAGTTTCAAGCCGTAGATTTATTTCTGTATCGTTAAGTGAAGAGCCTTTATTACGATAGTTAAAATATCTGCTATTCCAATTTCTTCCTTTGTCATAGAACTAGTCTGACTTTTTGACCAAAGAAGCCGTTCTACTCCTTGTAAATGCTTTGCATGCAATAGAACCTACGAAAAACCAGGTTCTAATTTCACATCACTAAGCCTTTTTCAATTATCTTTCTTATCATTCTCTGTGTCGTACGTAACGATGGAATATAAAGCAGAATTTAATAAAATAAGCACTCCTGGACTATTGTCTATGGCAAGATCGCAGGATCAAGATAGTGCGGGTTCACAATTCTTCGTAGCTTTGAGACCCAAACCTCCTAGATGAACAACATAGAGTGTTTGGGAAGAGTAATGTCTGGATGATGCAGAGGGTAACATAGCGTCCTTGAGAACTGATTATTATGATGCACCTATTAACATCGAATAAGTGATGATGATAAAGTTACTACCGGCGATCGTATTGATCCATGATCTTTTTGTTAGTATGCTATTATCTAATCTCTACTACTAATCTCTAATATCGCCTCTGAAATCCTCCTGCGACTGATGTTCTAATTTTAACAATCCTGTTTTGTTTATAGTTTCACTCGATGATCTGTAGACCAAGTCAGGAAGTATCTCATCCGCTGAAATATGTACAAGAATTCTTTTTATTCCTCTTTCATCACTATATTTCTTATCGACATTAGCTGGGTTTTTTTGACTGTTTAGTTGTCTATTTTCTTGGCTCTTGATTCTATCATAGAAATAAACTCCTTGCAGCCAAGTTTGTCATGCTGCTTCTTCATGTCAATAATGCCCATTTTATCATATCCTCTTGCTCCCCATTTACATTTGTCACACACCCATTCGAAGTATTCTCCTTTCTTCGGAAAACTCTTGAAGTCTTCGATCATTTCTCCTCCTCTCTCCCCATTTTTCCTTTTAACACATATCTGCGCAATCACAAGGCTTTAGATATTACTACTAATTGAGACAACATCAATTTCACCATTGTATGTCTAAACTATTATACATCATATCTATGCATTCTTAAAAAAGCGTCAGTAATGGTTAACAATAATGCCTCTATTGTGTCGAAGCCGCCACCTGTCTCTGGGTTTTGGAAGTTACAGCCATAAGATTTGCCCATTGGGTAGTCTGTGTTGATTTTTGATCCGTATTCATTTTAGACATATCACGGTATGTCTATCCTATTCAAAAACGAAGGAGTCTAGCAAACTCTACAAACCACTATCACATGTCTCCAACAATAGATGATTGTAGAATTATCATACAACAAAAGACCCTCAATTACCCTTCCTAAAAGATAGTAGTTGATTGTCAAATAATGAAATATTTGTATAGCCGACTTAAGGTCATTTATTAGGTACTTTACGGTATTATTAAGGGTTTGAGTGGAAGAGGTTATAATTACAACGAAAGAATGCTAACTTTGGATCTATGTACAACAACCATAACTGACGATTTGAACATTTTTGAAAAGAGCATGGGAAATGCAAAGAATATTAGTTGTCGATGATGAACCAGACGTAGATTTCGCTTTAAAAAAGGTTTTAGAAGGTTATGGCTTTGAAGTCGATTCTTTTGACGATCCGATTTTGGCTTTAGAACATTTTAGAGATAACAATCTCTACGACCTTTTAATCCTTGATATCAAAATGTCTCGGATGAATGGCATTAATCTATATCGAGAACTAAGAAAAATAAATCCCAAAGCTAAGGTGTGTTTTCTAACTGCAGGCGAAATATATCCTCGAACACCTACAACCATACTTTGTGATTTAGACGAAAATCGGTTTATTCAAAAACCAATTGATAATGAAGAGCTGCTGAAAAGAGTGAATGCAATAATATAATAAGCTAATGATAATAATAATGATAATAATATAGTCGGCAGATACTTGCGGACCGAATATTGTCAGCGTCTAATAATGCGGTCTATATTGAGACAGAATTTGTGATAAAGTACTGAATATCTATATAGTATGAACACATTGTAGCATTATCCAATAAAATATCCTACTACAAGTATGTATGTAATTAATATATGCAATGGTAGGCTAAGAACCTTAATCAATTACCCTTGTGTATTGGTGACCTTCCTTCGATTCATATCCCTTAACGATATTTGAGAGAGGCATCCTTTTACCTCCTACTATCTTTATATCAACATTAATTTCACCATCTTTGGTGTCTATAATGTTGTATGTGTTTTCGAAGATTCCTCTATACCGCCATGAACACGCCGTACCAGCATATGCGATTTTCAAAGATCCCAAATTCCAAAGCCATGGTCTATGTTTGTGGCCACAGAGAACCAGGTCCACCTTAGATTCTAGACACGCTCTTAAAGTGTCTCCTGCATCAAGAATACCAACAACGTTAGCATATCCTGTATCAGGGATAGCAATTAAATGATGATGCATTGCGACGATCTTTGTCTTATTTTCGTATTTGCTTAGAGATTCTTCCATCCATAAATTCTGTCTATGTCCTACCTCGCCTTCATCTCTATCAGGCCTAGCAGTTCCTACAGTAAGCAATACTATATCATCAAATTCGTAAATTTGCTTTGAAGAGAAAAACTTCTTAAAAAGCAGATAACCTGTATGACGATAATCATGGTTTCCAGGGAAGATGATTACATTGGAACAATTGAGTCTCTTGATCTCTTTATGAGCATTTTGAAATTGAAATATCAGACCATCATCGGTCAGATCGCCTGAAACAATTATTGCATCGGGTTTTAGGCTATTGACCTCTTCAACAATAGTATTAAAGGCATCCTCCTTAAAGAGGCCTCCTATATGCAAGTCTGATATCTGAACAAATTGCATTGTCTAGTTTATGCATAACAACATAATATATTAAGACGATGTAAGCAAATGGTAAAATATTTTCACATATTTTGTATTCAAGACGATAATTTTATTGATGTCAATTTTTATTCTTTAGAATGATCTTGTTTTTTGTACCCCTTTTCCTATGTAAAATGACGGGGTTGTTCTAAATAATAAAGGATTGTGGCTGTAAACCACAGGATTCTAGATGTGGTATTGTTTCTTAGCAATGAAAAGTAACGTAAATCCAGCTGGATCAAAGTTTTCTATAATAGTTGATAACTTTTCTTTATTGTGTATAGTATAAAGCCACATTCATCGCAGGAATAATATAAGCTATCGAAGTCTGATCGTAGAGTCATTGTATCATAACATCGTGGGCATTCAATTTCACGTTCCATGTCTGTTAATATTTTTTCTTGTTCTTGATAATGTTTCTGTTGTTCTATTTGAAGAGAACTAATGCTTGTTTCTGCTTCTATGTTATCCATACCAATTAAATCATCTAGAGTATTCTTTTGCATTTAATATATGAAACACTCTCGGGAGAGGGAGGCAATCACGATATGCATGTTATCAGGTTTAAATATTAAATAGTAGAATTTAATCTTGTGATTAACATTAATACAACATACATTTTACAAAACTAACTCGTAACACGAAAGTCTATTGCTTAATTTAGATTCCATGTTGTCATCTCGACCAGAAATAAATGTGGTCTATAGCTTAAGCAGTTTACCATAATTACAATCTCTATTTGATTTGCGGTTTCCCTGGCAGCGGCTATGTTAGAAAGTTGCAGTATTCAAGAACTTCATGCAAAACAGCTTGCCGATATTTACTAGATTTGATCTCCTCCGAAGGTCATGATTAGAAACGATTGAGATAGCAGAACTCATGAAAAAATAGTATTGTTTATTCAACAACTCGACTTCCGGTACTAATCTTCTAATACTTACAGGAGAATCCCCGCCAGCAAATGGTAAATCTGAATATCATTTAGCTTTTAGTAGTAACAGCATATATTACTAAAGTTTTTTGTAGACAAGTCGCGTATTTTTGGCACACCTACTAATTCGAATATTGTGTGAAGTCATTTCATGAACAATCTAATATCTCGAACTATGGACAGTGGCAGTATAACAGGAATGAATGGCCTTATCATTGGTATCTGTTTATCAGGAGAAACATCGAGATATGACGTCGATGCCAAAGCATCAAAGTCCATTTTAGAAGCTTTGGTTTCAATATTCCACATTAATATGGATATTTCGTCTTGAGAAAAGTGCAAAGATACAGAGACATTGATCCGATCTGTAAAACAGCAAATGTCTGGAAGATCTGGAAAGATGTTGGAGGATCAGCAGTCGGATATAACACATAAACCGGCATAAACCGGCTGACACTGGATACATCAGCTAACTGTTTATATTAAAATATTTGGTTTCTCCACGTTGATGTAAGACCAATATGCCATGTGTCTCCAATAAAAACATAATATACCATTAATACATTATAGTTGAATGATGTGCATGTGTTGCATGCGGTTTAGTTGAGTATAATATCTACGAAAGTCGCTATGCTCATGAATGACATGCCCATGAATGATCTCGATTTAATATGAGATTTGCAAAATTAAAAAATGAGATTATGCTTTCGTAAGTTTGCCGTATTTTCCGATATTTAAACTATTTTCCCCACGGAACGCCTGAGTGTATCCATTCTCAACAGATATTTTGTCACCCTGCTTTACAGCGTTAATTTGGTCGTCCCATAACGAAAGTTTAATGCTGCCTGTTTCATCTGAAATTACTGCATCTGCAACTTGGGCCGTACCTCCTGATCTGAGGTTTACGGTTCTTGCTTCTGTAATGCTTTCGATGTTTCCTATTATGCTAACTCCGCGCATTCCTGCTTTTAGCTCACTAATCTTCATTTTTATCTTATTGAATTCAACTTAATATCGTAATAAAGGTTCTGGGTTACACACTAGCTACCGTAATAGACTGACCACAGTCAGTTGCATACCAGTCTTGTGCGTGCCGCTGCAAGTTGAGAATATCCTTGACCTTGGCTACTTGTGATTTAGGAATGATTTTTTATTAAAAGTATGTACTGTCATTTGGAAAGAAAAGGAAAAGTGAACTCTCAGATGAAGAAAAGAAACACAATAGAAATCATTCCAAACTAGGGATAATAGTAGAATATAGGATAAGCAGAATTAAAAGTTTGGGATAATGGGTACTAAATTCATGAACAGACTTGGAAGATATGATCATAATGCTCCTGACATAGTCACGGGGCTGGTAAATTTCAGAATAATGGGATGTTACTCTAAAAACTGACAGATTAGGATTGACCATCTTAAAGAGATTCAGTTTAGTAATTACGCAATAGATCTATTGTATTCATTAAGGAAATGCATTTTAAGTATATGGAGAAGGGCCCTGTTAAGTTAAGGCACCTTTCCTCCTCTTATCAAGAATTTCAAAATGCTTAGTTTAGATTGTGATTTGGACAAATTATGTAAAAATATGAACAACGTCATCCATTGATAAACATGAACTATATTACAATGAACAAGTATGC
>JAFAQB010000180.1 GCA_019246625.1 Nitrososphaeraceae archaeon | reverse complement strand
ACAAGAAGAAGAACAAAAAATTAATTTACGTTCAGATACAATCCACAAGGTATTATCAACCTCTTCTAAAGAAGATAAAAGAAGACTTTCGAGTAAAGCAATTGTTCAATACAGATCTCTCGCATATTCAGCAGTATTTGTTTACTCAATTGAGGATTGAGCCTACAAGCAAGGTGAAAGTGGAGTATAGTGGTTCAAAGATACTTGAAATAAGCAAGATTGATGATGACGAAGAACAAGGAGAAGTATCCCAATCATCGCCGCCATTTTCATTACTATATTTTGACCTCCATACGTTTTCAGGAATACTTGCCTCGGACGATGGAATTATGTTGATTAAGGTTAGGTACGAAGATTCTGCCGAGAAAGGGGGACGAAAAGAAGATATCTTTTTTCAAAATACTGAAGAAAAGACAATCCTGCGCGAGTTCTCAAATTACGTTCATGACAAAGATCCTGACATTATTGTCTGTATGGGAGATTATGGTGATAATACTGTGTTACGTTACCTGTTTGCCAGAGCAAAGAAGATTGGGTTTGACTTGCAACTTGGAAGAGAGGTAATGGATTATGATCCAAAAACCCTGTTGACTCATAGAATCAAAGGAAGGATTTGTATTAGCAGTAGCTACAGGTATTCAACATACTTTGACCAGTTTGGATTAGCTGGGTTGATAGAAAGGGCTAGGTTTGGATTCCTTCCTTTAGGTATGACTGCCAGATATAGTATGAACCGCCTGATAGATAGCAGAAACTGCTATGAGCTAATCCAGAGAGGTTTTGTTATTCCAAATAACAATAGCACGGGCATTAGTAATAGCAAAAACAACAATCACGAACACATCAGGACCATAAAGCAAATCGTTTCAAGGGACAAAGGAGGTATGATAATATCTCCACAAATAGGATTGCATGAAAACGTTGTGACACTAGATTATGATAGCGAGTATGCAAATCTAATTGTAAATCATAATTTGAGCTATGAGACTGTTACTTTAGAAGAAGGAGGAGAAGTTATAGTGCAAGAAGAACGACAAGACCAACAATCCATCAAAAAGAAAGGATTACTCCCCACAATAGTAGAGAGGTTTCTCAAAAGACGGCTATATTTTAAGAAGATATTAAAACAGCTACCAAAAGAAAGCACGGAGTACGTATGTTGTGAGCAGAGAGTTAATTCACTAAAGAACATACTTGTTTGTCTTTATGGTTCAACTGGCTCTCTATGGAATAGATATGGAAATGTACTTGCCTTTGAGGAAATAAACAAACTATCCAGGGATATACTGATAAGAACAAAGGATATCGTCCAACAGTTAGGATATGAGCTAGTATATGCAGATACGGATTCAGTATTTATTAAAAAGAACAATTGCACTCCCACAACAAGAATAGGCTATGAAGAACTTATCGATAGGCTTTCTAAAGAAACAGGTCTTCTCATCTCAATTGACTACCATTACAAGTTCTTAGTTCTGTTGCCTTTGGAGGCCAACGGAAAGATAGAAGTACTCAAACATTACTTTGGAATTACATATGAAGAAGAGTTGGTTGTAAGAGGTATAGAGATAAGAAGACATGATACCCCTAATTTTATAAAGCAATTCCAAACACAGCTACTATATACACTATTTGACTGCAAAGATTCACCTGAAGTAGTAAAGAAAGGATATGAAGATGCTCTTTTGCTTGTCACTCAAACAATAGACAAAATTATGACTGGTGAAGATGTTCAGCAGCAAGACCTTGTTATATCTAAATTACTCCGGCAGGATATATCAAAGTACAAGAGCTTATTTCCTCATGTTTCTGCTGCCATTCAACTAAGCAATGACACAGGTAAGCATCCTATGAAAGGTGATACTATTCAGTATATCTATACAAACTCACAGTATAATAATCCTCTGTGTAGGGTGGTACCTATAGCAATAGGTAATGCACAAGCAGCATCTCTGTCCCAGTATGACAAGGAAAAATACAAAGAGATGATACTTGATGCTGCAGAAACCGTCCTTGGGTTTTTTGGCTTTGATAGAACTGTTTATAGTAGTAGTAACACCAAAAATAAGAAAGGACGAAGAAGAAAATGGTATGATGAGCTAAGAGAAGAGCGAACACGAGACATACAGACTGAGACTATCGAATAATAATAAGAAAAAAGAACAATTTAAAAATGCTTCTCAATAAAAAATATAATACATACAATGTAGAGAAAACGTTTGATTATTTTACTATTAAAGCAATGGCAATACAATCCCTTGAAAAGATTGTAAGGCAAGAGCTCAATCGACATAATATAGCAAGTATTAATCTACATAAAATAGACACACATGAAGATAAGGAAGATATTGTTACTACCAATACCGCTAATAATCTATTTGGCAGTCAGGATGACGATACTAAACTACCAGCATCACTATTAAAACTGAAAATAAGAAATACGACAGAATACCTGAACTGGCGTATTGCAATATTAAAACATGATAATTTCAAATGCCGAATGTGTAATGCAAGTGTCAAAGACAACAAGGGTCTAAGACTAGAAGTACATCATGCTAAATCATTTAATGATATCTGTAAAGAAAATAACATTACAACTATAAAGCAAGCTACAGTACTTTTGCTTGGAATGCGGTAATGAACTTCTTAATAGAAGAGTTATTGACATTTACGGTTGTGTTAGTTCACAAGAATGTCCAAAATGTGGTTATACATCACTCTTTGGTATTATTAACAAAATGTCAAAGGTATGATACTATAATTTTCACCCATTTTTGCATAATAAAAATAGATGAAGGATACAAAATGTTATTTCGTATGTTAGGAAATTCGTCTTTGATCTCGATCTTATTGTTCTCTTTCAATGTAAACCCTGGAAGTAGTACTCGTATTATCACCACCGCCACCTATTCTAGTAGTAGCAGCAGTATCTCTTGACGTCTGCTCAAATGTCCTTGCGTTATTAACTCCTATTCTAGATAATTCTCTTGCATTATCTTTTGCTTGTTGCATCGAAGTCTTGTATGCATCCATGTTTGCAAACATCATGTTGTTTATTAATCTAGTTACAGCGATCATATTGTCGGCAAAACTGCTAACCATATTTGTATATATTTCTGTAAAATATCTTGGAGACATCCAGTTTGAGGTAAATATTTTGTTTGCTTTCTCTATATGCGGCATACATGCTGACTGTAGTGAATTGATAATCTCTTTTTGTGATTCTATATAATTATCTGCTAATTCTCTTGCGGATTGAATAGTTTGCTCTTGGTAATCGTTAACAGCCTGTGTATAACGAGGAATCTCTTTTCTTGCTTCATCAGTAGATCTTCTAATATTATCTTTGGTTTCATCTAATGCTCTGTTGACTGTTGCTCTTTGGTAATGGGGTGAATATTCTCTTGCTGATACTGTTTCACCGAATTCTGCTGTTGTAGTCTCGTCCCTTCTCTCAGCTTTTTTAGATGACATTGTAGTCTCTTTGGTTCAATATATAATATAAAGAATATAGAGTACTATAATATAATTACCTTACAGATTTCTAGATCTATATAGCTA
>JAFAQB010000437.1 GCA_019246625.1 Nitrososphaeraceae archaeon | reverse complement strand
TGACGCCGACACCGCAGAACGTTATGGATGGATCAACCGAGCAATTCCTGATGCTGAATTGGACGACTTTGTTGATAGGTTTGCCCGCAGGATTGCATCCTTTGAAAAGAAAGCACTCATAGAAGCAAAGAGACTAGTCAACCGATCGTCTCTCCTTCCCGACGATGCTCGTCTTGCTGCTGGGGGGGAAACATTTCTCCGCATGCGAACCTGGCCTGAAACCCGTTCACGCATTGCCAAGATTCTTGAACAAGGTTTTCAGAAACCTGGAGACTTTGAGCTTAGGCTTGGTCATCACCTCGGTATAGAATAACTCTTCATTCAATGTCTTCACGTTAACCTTGAGCGTGCTTGGTAATCCGTAAGAAGTCATAGGTACAATGCAAGGCAATGTACCCATCATACTATTATAGTAAACCTAGGACCAGATTCTATAATGGTTGAGAAAGGTAAACACAAATTCCATCTTTCATATCAAATGACTGCAACTACGTTTCTCTTAATTGTCATCATTATTACAGGCACATTGTTTGCTTTTCCATTAGTATTTAGTCGAAATCATACTGCAATGGCGCAACACCAACTTAATGGTAATTCTTTTCAGCTCGATAATATGACCTTTTCTCATAATACCGCTTCTGTTAATGGTATTCAATTACACTATGTTATAGGAGGACATGGTAATCCTGTAGTTTTATTGCATGGATGGCCAGAAACATGGTATGCATGGCATAAAGTAATGCCAGCCTTAGCAAAGAACTATACTGTTATTGCACCTGATCTTAGAGGTCTTGGAGACTCCTCAAAACCACCAACTGGTTATGATGGTAAAACAGTAGCTGAAGACATACATCAACTAGTTACTAAGTTAGGATTTAAAACAATTTTCCTAGTGGGTCATGATATCGGAACACAGGTAGCCTATTCATATGCAGCTGCACATCCTACACAAGTAAAGAAGTTAGTAGTAATGGAATTAACAATTCCTGGTTTCGCACCTGCTGGTAGAATGCCATTGTGGTGGGTCGTATTCCATCAAACACCCGATATACCAGAAGCGCTTGTACAAGGAAAAGAGTTGATATATTTATCATGGTTTTATCGTGGTCTTGCATATAATCCATCTGCGATAACACAAGCGGATATCAACGAATTTGTTAGCCATTATTCTGCTCCAGGTGGAATGCGTGCTGGATTTGAGTATTATAGAGCTTTCCCGCAGGATGCGATTCAAAATCAAAATTACTCAAAGACTAAGCTTACAATGCCAGTACTAGCTTTAGGAGGAGGATATATTCCAACATTGGGAGGTAATATTACTATGCCTACTGTCATATATGGAATGAAAATATTAGCTCAAAATGTTCAGGGTGTAACAGTTCCAAATTCAGGTCATTTTATTCCAGAAGAGCAGCCAGTTTTTCTATTGAATTCACTTAACAATTTCTTTAGCGGTAATACTACTACGGAAACTAGCAAATGAGAGCTATTCTATTCTAAAGTAAAAGAATCTATAATGAATATCATATTATTATATGGTTAACTAGTTATCACGGAACCAGATTGTATATATAGATAGATTTTTTTAACTCAACTGGTTTGAAATGATGTTAATATCATTGAATGAAGATTACGTCGTATCGATGGCCTTTGCATATATATGACACGACCATGTAAAATGAAATTTGATAGCTTTGAAGATATACAATGCCTACACTAAAGTTTTATTTTCTAACCTCTAACCTCATACGCATTCCATATTTAGGCCGTAATGTAATAAGTGGTTTTAATTCGACTTTATGAGTTGTATCGTGATGCATTTTCCATTGATTGCATATCGTTGCTATAAGCAGTATTCCTTCCAGCCATGCAAATGGCTCACCAATGCAGCCTCGTATACCCCCGCCAAAAGGGAAATAACTGAATCTAGGGAGATGAGACTTTAGATCTTTATTCCAGCGATCAGGATAAAACAGGTCAGGGTCAGTATAGTATCTAGGATTATGATGCATTACGTATTGACTCATTAAAATAATTGAACCGGCAGGTATGACATATTTATCAACCTTGTAGTCATTTATAGCTTGACGACCTATGGTCCATGCAGGCGGATAAAGGCGCATAGATTCTCTAAAGACCTTCTCAGTATATTCTAATTTTGATACGTCTTCAATGGTTGGAACTATTTTGCTATTACTAGTACCATTGCTACTGCTCTCTTTATTGTTATTACCTAGTACATAACATAGCTCATCATATAATTTATCACCTACAGTTGGATTTTGCGACAATAAATAAAGTGTCCATGTGAGTGCGTTGGCTGTTGTTTCGTGGCCTGCTAGAAATATTGTCATAACTTCATCTCTTAGCTGATTATCATTCATGCGTCCAATTCTTGCTTCTTCATCTTGTGCTTGAAGTAGAGTATATAGCAAATCTCCTTGTTGTATTCCTCTTTGCTCATTATCTCGATGTTCTTTTATCATATTATATACTATGGAATCTAATAATCTCTTAGCACGCTGGTAGCCCTTGTTAACATGCAATATAGGAATTTTTTCTACAAGCTCGCCAAATGGCATTTGGAGACGGTTAAAGTATTCCATACAAACCATGAGCGCATTTCCAACTTCGTCATCTTTTTCTAATTTAACCTCTGAACCCAAGACTGCCTTACTAATAATTTCTAGTGTTGTATGCATCATTTCTTTATGAATGTCAACTGTCATCCCATCCTGCCATCGCTGGCACATATTCGCAGCGTAGGCTGTCATTATATCTGCATATTTCTTTATAAGATTAGGATGAAATGCGGGTTGTATTATTCTTCTTTGTCTATCATGATACTCTCCTTCACTAGTTACTAAGCCTTCTCCCAATAAGCGCTTTGAAACCCGTAAGCCTCTACTTTTTATAAAGTTTTTATGATTTCTAATTAATATGTCCTCTATACAATGAGGATTATTAATTAAATAGACGTGTTGTCTTCCAAACTTAAAATGAGAAATATCGCCATAAGTATATGCAATATCCATCAAGGTTTTGATAGGATTATTTATAAATTCCCGCAATAGCTTGTTAGGTAAAATTGAATGAGGGCCTGGGGGATATTTAATGGAATAGGAAGAGGAGGAAGATGATGTCATTTTCTTCATTTATGTTTTATCTGATTTGCTAATATATATACACCCAGATGATACCAAGTGCGTGATCGCCAGTAATGTAGTAATGTGCACACAACCACCTTGGCTGAGCATTTATAGTAAGCGACAAATTAGTTGCAGGTCTCATGGTATCACCTCCCAAGGAATTTCAAAGTAGATGAACCTACTATTGGCAAAGCTCAAATCCCTGAGTTAAAGTGCGGAGTTACCTGCAGATTTAAAGAATTCAATCATGTTCCATTACCATTGCCATGGTTAATAGTATTACTATGCTCATGATGGAACTTGTGATCAGGTGGTGGTTGCCAAAAAGAGAGATAGAGTCAAGCCTCCTATCTAAAAAGATATGGAGGATCTCTATCTTTAAGGATTTGATAACTACGTCATGTTTATATGTTAAAGCTCTATCTTGGGAGAGGGAGTATAGTTATTGTAACTTTATCTTGTCTGATTATAATTATACTGTACTACTACTTGCCAATTTGATTTGATTTGATTTGATTTGATTTGAATTATCACCTAAAGAATATGAAATAGGTAGCATGAACAGAAGCAACTTACTGGATTTTTATTGTCTTGTTCATATCTTCATTGTTCTCATCTTGGAGTTAATGGGAGAACATCACTCTAAAAAGAAAGACAATGATCGATACTAAAAGAATTGTCAATACCAAGAAAAACACACCCCTTGACATCATTGTAGATGCGATCAAATGAAGTAAATTGCTCTTATTTAGAATTGTCCACTTTGGAGCAATGCTCTCTGAAGCAGAAAGGTTTTCAAGTTGATGTCAGGACTGTAAAAAGATATAGGGCAAGGATAAGGAAGAGTGCTCAAAATTGGGTTGCAAAACTTGGTAAATCCAAAAGAGCAGAGTATATCGCATGTTATGACCAGGTATAGTAAGTTCATCTTATAGTGAATTCAAAGAGCAAGAAGCTTTCTTACCAAAGAAGAGCGTATTGCATTGCTAAAGGAATATCAAGATGAGATAGAGAAAGAAAAACAAGGTATATCTGAGCGGATCGAAGAGCTTGAGGCAAGTTGATTTACTTGATCCACCTTTCTATTTTTTGTATAGTTTTTGATTGCTTTTCCTTGTCCTACTCCGCCAACCCCATAAATGAGAATCAAGATGACTAATATTAGTGGTAAAAAGCAATCTTTGCTTTCATAATGCGTTGTTTCAAATTGGCTGAGCTGCTGGTTTACAGATTCAGAAAATTCTTTCAAAGTATTTGCATGTATTGTTTTTAGGTAATGCCTCTTTTTGTTTAGCAATAGCTACATTAACAATAAGCAAATGAACGTTGAAGGTCTTATTGAAAGTGTGAAGTATGTATATCACTTCACTGAACTTTTTTGGTACTTGTTAGCAAACTGGTTTATTCCATCTAAAATTTCTTGCCGCGGACTAGGAAGGTTATCACCTAACTTCCAGTACTTGCCGTTGTGATAAACTAAAGGCTTAATATTCTCGTCAGCTGTGATTTCAATTATCTCCCCAACGAACATTATGTGATCTCCTATTTCCTCCTGCCTTATGAGCTTACATTCAGCATTCATAGCAGCACCTCTTATCAACAAAGCTTTGATCTTGTTTGCTTTGTAAAAGACTACGCCAATTTCTTTAAAAAAAGCTATTTTATCAAGGTGCTTGCCAGAGTACCTTCCAGCAAGACTGCAGAGTATATTTTGGTCTTCAGCTGCTAGATTAGCTCCAAACTCCTTAGAATCTATGATGTTTTCCGCTGTAGTATCCCTGCCGCGGATATTTATAGCAATTAGACTAGGACTGTAAGATATGTGATGCGTCCATTCAGCTGCCATTACATTAGGACCGTTCGGTCCATCACTTGTAATAAGTCCCACATTTGTCAAAAATTGCCTAGTGCGTCTATCGTTCCAAGAAAGATCCATACATTTGTGATTAGTGGGTAGAAATATATACTAGATCGAAATGGATATTGTGTCGATAAACTTAAAAGCTCTAAGACTTCGTTAAATGGAGTCGTAGGACGAGAACGTTGACGGTAACAAATCAACAATGAAGGATAGAAGGGGTTCAATAATGACAATATAATTGAGAGCGGGGCATTTCCCAATTCGATAATTTGGTATAAAGCTAACCTAGGGTATCTGAAGTTTTATGGCAACTAATAATAATATACCATTGAACGAGAAGGAGGAACAAGAGTGGACGCTAAATGCAACAGTGGCAACAGAAGTAATACGATGGCTTAGCAAAGGTTACTTTATTATGAACATTACAAGACATGGCACAGACCTTAAAACTACCTATGATATAGAACCACTAATAGATTAAGGACATACACAGACATTGTATTTCCACAATGATACCTATAATTTTACTCTTTTTTCTTGTTTAATTTTTAGATAGATTTGCTTCTTGCGATTTGATCCCTACTATATGTGAGGAAAAGGAATTGTAACTGGAGGTATCGCTTTATTTATAATGGGCATCATTGTCCTTTATGCTACTAGTCTTCAGCCCATGAACATACCCTTCTAACTCTTGAGCTCCAATCTTCAAATATGCTATCTCATTTCTTTTGTTAAAGCTAACTCTATTTAGGTATGTGATCCGATTATTCATATCGTCTATCTACATGATTGTAGCTGACCTTGGCAGCTGACAAGAGCTAAAGTTAATAACTCACCTCGTTCTGTCGAGTTTATTTAAAATTTATTTAGCGATACTTTTGATCTTGACATTATTATTATTTCTTATCCATGTTTTTGTATTCGGAACCAGATCGTTCTAACCAGTATTTTTCCTTGTATGGATTAGATACCTTCTCTACTGAGATGTCAAAAGTCTGTTGAAGTGTATTCAGAGCGTCAGTCAGTTTGTTCCATTATTCTTTGTTGGTTATACTTCAGAAGTCTATCTGAAACTTGCATTCTATATTGCATGTCTTGGAAATTATTTTGAAGCCCTTGGACTGTCTTGGCGTTGTCGATATTCATCTTGGAGTTCTGAGATAATAGATTATGGAAGCAGCATGTTTGGCTAGCATTGCTATCTTTGCAGGAGTACTAGCGACCTTATATGGATTAGATTGGAATAAAAATAGAAAGCAGAATAGAAGATTAGCTAGAAATGTAGAGGAAGAAGATCATAATACTAAAGAACCACTTGTTGAACAATTAGCCTAGCTGGTACCATAGCAAATAACAATCAAACATATCAATTGTCGATGGTATGATCTATATCTCTAATGTTTATGGGATAGCAGCATGGATATTTAGCTCGTATCTAATAATTGTTGCAGCTATAATGACTCCAATAGCTGGTAAAATGTCTGACCGCCATGGTAAAAAGAAGGTATTACTTGTGCTATTGACATGCATTAAAAAGTTGAAATACAATGATTTAACTTTAAACTATATGG
>JAFAQB010000403.1 GCA_019246625.1 Nitrososphaeraceae archaeon | reverse complement strand
GCTACCAATAGGCCAAATGCTATCGATCCTGCATTACGACGTCCAGGTAGATTTGACAGAGAAATTGAGATCAAAGTTCCAGACAAGCGCGGCAGATTAGAGATATTGCAAATCCATACTCGCAACATGCCGCTAGATACAGATGTTGATCAAGATAGAGTCGCAGCGGTAACCCATGGTTTTGTAGGTGCAGATCTAGAGTACCTCTGTAAAGAGGCAGCCATGAAGTGCCTGAGAAGATTACTACCTGAACTTAACTTGGAAGATGAAAAACTTGCCCCCGAAGTCCTGAATAAACTTGTGGTCACTATGAGTGATTTTGAAAATGCTGTAAAAGAAGTAATGCCATCTGCCATGAGAGAAGTTTATCTTGAATCACCAGATATCCCGTGGACGGCAATAGGCGGTCTAGAAGAAGTTAAGCGTGAATTGCAAGAAGCAGTCGAATGGCCATTAAGATATCCTGACTTATATACAAAGTTAGGGCATGCAATGCCAAAAGGACTGTTAATGCATGGGCCTTCTGGTACAGGGAAGACGTTACTTGCAAAAGCGGTTGCAACAGAGTCTGAGTCCAATTTCATCAGTGTTAGAGGACCCGAGTTACTAAGTAAATGGGTAGGTGAATCAGAGCGAGGTATCCGAGAGATATTTAGAAGAGCAAGACAAGCAGCGCCATGTGTAGTATTCTTTGACGAAATAGATTCAATAGCTCCAACAAGGGGCATGGGTGGAGATAGTATGGTTACAGAACGCGTTGTTTCGCAATTACTCACAGAATTAGATGGAATTCAAGAGCTCTCTGGTGTGGTGGTATTAGCAGCTACAAATAGAGCTGATATGATTGATCCTGCTTTGCTCAGACCTGGAAGGTTTGACAAGATTGTATTTGTTCCTATGCCTGATAAGGCAGCAAGGCAAAAGATCTTGGAGATCCATTCAAAGGACAAGCCTGTTGGTCCGGATGTGGACTTGGCTAAGGTTGCAGAGCTCACTGAAGGCTTTAGCGGAGCTGATACTAGTTCTGTAGCAAATACTGCAGTTTCACTTGTATTACATGAGTACTTAGCAAAATATCCAACACCGGAAGAAGCAGCCAAGCACGCTTCAGAAGCTCACATAATGATGCGTCACTTTGAAGAAGCAGTAAAGAAAATCAAGACACAGAGAGAAGGCAAACCCGGAGAGAAGGTAACCGTACCATACTACAGATAGAACACAAACGAATAGATAGTTACTAGTCTTTATAGTTTGTTTTCTTTTAGGAACAAACTATGATCTGTGGTAAATGTTACCAGTGAAAACTTCCGTATTATCATTTTCCAAAATTAGCTCAGACTTAAATCTTTGTCTGTCGTCTTTCACTTTATCTTGTAAACTAGTGCTTGCAATAGTTTTGTAAATATCAACATATGGTATAGTAATATATGCGGTAAGACAAAACTGACGCTTAGTCCAAAGATGTTATGACTACCATAATAGTGATTTTTCGATATGGACACTCAAAACCTGTACTAAACAAAATTAGTAATACAATGCCCTTGACAATAAAGAATAAAATAGTAACACAGTCATAGATTCTCTGTATGACAAAGAGTTGTGTAAAATGCGGCAAGACATTCGATGAAAAGATGATTGATGATCCGGCCGCCCAAAAGTATCCTTCTTGCCCAGATTGTTGGAAAGAATGGACAAGTTATGCTGTGATGGTTATGAATGAAATGAGACTAGATATGTCCATGCCGGAACATAGAAAAGCACTTCGCAAATATGAAAAAGTGTTCTTTGGCCTGGAAAAACCAGAAGGGGAATTGCAAAAGAATCCTGACAAAAAACCAATCTGAAAAAATCATTCCATTTCTAATATTTTTAATACCGGCTTTGGAATGATCCTCACTACCTCTTTTGTCTTTGGTAAAGAGAAAATTGCTTCTTTTAAACAGTCAGTCAACATTTTCCTATTCCTGTATGGAAGTAATGAAAAGGCGTCAGCCATTAATTTAATATCCAGTTTTTCAATAATCGTAGAGTTCTTTAAAAATTCTTCACAGTAAATTCTGAACATAGTGGTTATTTTTACTCCTTCAAACTCCGATAAAATTTCCAACCATGTTTTAGTCAACATTGATAACTTCTTGCTATCTACCAAAGGCAATGCATTCAGAGCTGTAGAAATAGTTTCATGTTTGTCTAGATCTGTCATCGAGTAAAATTCTTGCAATTTATTTCGAAGCATCAATTTTCGCAGAAAATCTGGCACATTTGTTAAAACTTGAATAACGTTTCCAGCCAACTTCGGGTCTATGGACATCAAAAACTTAATTATATAATCATATTTAATCTGTCTGTGCAGCGTAAACTATGCTTTAATAACGACGTCCTCTAAGAATCCTTGCATGCCGTGTACAGTAGTAGTTGGAGGCTTTTTTGGAGATGAGGGGAAAGGAAAGATTATCGCATACTTGGCCAGAAGAGAAAAACCTTCAATTGCAGCCAGGGGGGGAGTAGGTCCAAACGCTGGTCATACTTTCTCTTTTAGAGGGAAAACTTACAAAGTTCGAATGCTTCCTAGTGCTGTATTAAATCCCACAACACGATTGTTGATAGGAGCAGGGGTTTTGATTGATTCAGCAATCCTGCTAAACGAAATTGAAAGATTTGATGTTTATGACAGAACATTTATTGATGCTCAATGTGGTATTATTGAAAAAGTGCATATAGAAAAAGATAATACAGAGAATCACCTTAAGCATCGAATAGGAACAACAGGAGCTGGCACTGGTCCTGCAAATGCTGATAGAGCGCTACGTATTCTAAGGCTGGCCAAAGATATTCCAAAATTATTGTTATACATCGAAAATGTCAGCGATTTGATTAATGAAACCTTGGACAATAAGGAAAACGTAATTATTGAAGGTACACAAGGAACATTTCTCTCATTATTTCATGGAGGATATCCTTATGTGACCTCAAGAGATGTCTGTGCTTCTTCTATATGCTCTGATGTTGGAATTGGACCAAAAAGGGTTGATGAGGTCCTTGTTGTCTTTAAGGCATACGTTACTAGGGTAGGTGGAGGTCCATTGAGAAGTGAGGTTAGCAACGAAGAGGCTAATCGTCTCGGCTGGGCTGAATTTGGAAGTGTGACCGGAAGACAAAGAAGAGCATCGCCTTTTAATATGGATCTCGCAAAGAAGGCAATCTCACTGAATAGTGCAACCCATATGGCAATTACCAAACTGGATGTAGCCTTCCCTGAAACTGCGGGTATAACAGAATATACCAAGTTACAAAATGAGCCTAGAAAGTTTATTGAAAGTATAGAAGCGGAAACAGGATTAACAGTTATACTCATAGGGACAGGTCCGGATGTAGATGACGTGATTGATCGTAGGAAACCGTGATCGTACAAAACCATGATTTTAGAGGTGACTAACTCACTGCTATTGTATAGAAGATTCACATGTTTTTCGTTCTAAACCTCAATTCAGACAAGGATATGGTATTGTAGTTATCGTTTCATTTCTGATCTTTCACAATGTTGGTAGTACACGATGTGATTTTGCATTGTTAAAATGCCGATGAGTATTTGTCAGTCTAAACCAGGATGATCTTCAATATCATAAATTGTGAACTTCTGTGTCGGTCAAATGTGGACAAGGCCGATTATATGATACATAGAAACTGCCAAACTATATGTAGATGAGTTTAATAGTGTACATAATAAAAATAATGACAAATTGCGACTTAAATCACCATGCTACATTGAACTATTCGACATGAAGGATTTCGGAAGGCTAGTTTGTGCTCTAGAACGCGCTCCTTTACCATCTTTCTCCTTAAATTTGAACAAAGAGCATGTATTTGCAGTTCAAACTGATTTTCTAAATGGCAGGCCAGTCATTTACTTCGTTAAGAGTCTACAACTCAAAGAGGGTCAGTATCTTGCCTATAGAGTTACCGGAGGTACAGAAGAAGTTGTGGTAGTTGATTTGATTGCAAATCCAACCTTCGTTTACTCGCCGATTATTCACATTGATAAATTCCCACCCAGGCTTACAAGGGCAGCTAGGGTTGATCAAAAGTGGGGATATGTTGCAATAGGATTAAAGGATCTATCAAGTTTAGCTAAAGTTGCAGCGTATAAAACCATTTATGATGAGCCTCCTCTGCCTCTCTTCCTCTTTAAAGAAAATACAAAATTTGTGATTGGAGCTGCAATGAGTTTAAGTGAATCTGATACAATATCTTACTTTTATTACGTGCTAGTTAACGAGGAGCCAAGGGATCCTTTTTTGAGGTTCTCTAGTCAAAGAGTTGAACAACTATCTTTCTCTAATAGAATAGATGAACATGGGAACATCTATCTAAAATTGATTAAGCTTGCCGATAACCATCCCCTGGTAGAAATTCATGAATAAACTAGCTTCGTTTTGCCAAAGAATAGATACTTGTTCAAAAAGCAAAAATAGCAAAATAGTGTTAGCGATCGATCCGTTACCAAGAACCGATCTCCTGGACTTTGCTAGAATGCTGATCAACCTACTCGAAGAGTATATTTGCGCGATAAAGCTTAATTTTCATCTTATCTTGCCTTTGTCTGCTTTACAACTATCAGAAATAAACGATCTGGCCCATTCATACGGATTACAGTCTATTGCAGATATTAAACTGAATGATATTCCCAATACTAACGAAATTGTCATTGAATGTCTTTTGAAAATGGGTTTTGATGCAGTAATAGTTAACCCTTTTATCGGAAAAGAAGCACTGCTATCTGCAGTCAATCGGGCTCATCAAAATAATGGTGGGATCATTGCATTGGTATACATGAGTCATATAGGAGCAAAGGAAGGTTTTGGTAGAAGGGTGGTTATCAGTGATAAGAATAAAGACAAAATTAATAATAATACTACCTTGATGTATAAGGTATTTGTTGAGTATGCTCGTGCATGTAAAGTAGATGGTATAGTAGTAGGTGCCACTCAAGTAGACGTTTTAAAAGAGATATCCAGAAATAAACAAATTTCTATATACTCACCAGGATTCGGAACGCAGGGTGGTGATATACAAGAGGCTGCAAAAAATGGTACTGATTATTTTATTATTGGCAGATCCATTGTCAGCTCGAATGATCCTTTGAATTTTATTAAGGAAATACGCGACCGACTTTCCTTTTTTTAGAGTTTTTCAGGAGAATTTGTTTCCAAAAACTTTTTAGCTTCAGTTAAAACGTTTTTTGTATTCTTATAAGTTAGTTTTTTTATTGCGCTATCATATTTATTCCATACATATGCAATATGCTCATTGGAGAGAATAATTTTCCTTGTATTAGCTCTAAGAAGATAAAAAATAACTTCCTTATGAATTAGCTTTTCTCCGCGTTTATAACGATACTCTATTTTCTTCCTAAAACCTTCTAGAAAGTTTATATCTCGGATTCCAGTTTCTTCTAGTATTTCCCGCCTTGCAGCTTGCATTTCATCTTCACCAATCTCTATGTTGCCCTTCGGAAAATCCCAATGTCCTGATGTATGATGCAACAGTAAAAATTCTGCTCCTGAATTCTTGTCAATTGAAAATACAACTGCTCCTGAAGATCGTTCATCTCTCATCTCGCATATTAAAATACGACTGCTTTACTAATCTTTTTAGTAAAACTTCGCATATGGACCTCAATTTCCCTTGGTTCAATCAGTACTTATTATTTTTCATCATCGCTACCATTTATTTCTCGTTTTGAAAGTATTAATAATCGTAGATCCTTGCCCGTATGACTATTGCATTCAATAATAGCATCGCCATTTTTTAAATATAATGTAGTAATATCGGATAGCACATTTCGCATTCAGATTCTTTTGAGTATTGCTTTAATTCCTTAGTAGACGTTATTTTCCAAATCTTCGTATTCTGCATTGATATGTTCGAATGGCTCTCATCAAATCGATTTTGCGGAATTCTGGCCAAAAGACATCCATAAATACTAATTCGCTATACGCACTTTGCCATATGAGAAATCCACTGAGACGCTTTTCTCCTGATGTTCTTAGTATTAAATCGGGTTCTGGTTGGGGCAAATGTGATGTATAAAGGCATGATTCGATCACTTTTTCATCAATTTCTTTCTCATCTATTATTCCAGATTTAACCATCCTAGAGATCTTCCTAATCGCTTCCACAAGCTCCTTTTGTCCTCCATAAGCAATGGCTATATTAAGAAACATTGAGTTGTAACTAGCTGTAACTTCCTCAAGTTTGGTTAATATCTCTTGAAGAGGTCTAGGAAGAAGCGTGATATTACCAATTGCCTTGATTTTCATTTGGCGCTTATGTATTCTTGAGTCATTATAGAGCTTTTCAAGCTTTATGCGTAAAACCTCGTAGATGTTATCTAGCTCCCCGTCTTTTCTCTCTAAATTCTCTGTAGATAAAACGTATAAGGTAGTGATTCTGATTCCAAGGTCATGAATCCAATTCAAAAGCTCTTCTGCTTTGTCGGCACCAATGGAATGACCACTATATATACCAGCAAAATGATATTTTGACCACCTCCTATTTCCATCTAGAATTATTGCAATATGATTAGGAAGTGGATCTTTTAGAATTCGTGATCCTAATCGACGCTCATAAATACTGTAAAGTCCGCTATGTTTGAGGATTGTTTCCGCAAAAGCCATACCACCGAATTCCGATATACCCATTTAAGTATAAGTTTCGCACGTCAAACAATGATTTTATTGTTATTGTTGTTGTTATTATTATCAAAAGAAATTTTAATTGAATCATATCAATGCTTGAGGACTTCTCCTCCTTTTCTGTTTCTAAAATATTGGAATAAGAAAGTGGCAGCTACCAGTGTTACTGCCAAACCTATTAGAAGCGAGGAAATCAAAGTGAATGGGCTAGTACGTTCGGTTAAAACCGAAGTAAATTGCAGGATGGGGAAATAGAGCAACGCTAATACTACTAGGCGTAAGATATCTGACATAGCTGTAACACTGCCCTTAAACCAATTGCTCAATAGAGCACCTACTAATATGGTAGCAATTCCAATCCATAACAATGTAATGGTACCATGAACAAAACTTCCAACGATTACTCTATCTTTTATTATATCCACAAGTCCCATATTTGGGGTAATTGATTCAGCAGGGATGCTTGAAAGTCCGTTTGCTATCGAAGCTAATATAATCAGAGTGCCAGCAAAAACTGAGAAGATTCTAATAAATACAGTTGGCGTTGGCCTTCCAAGAGAAGCTAAAGATTTGTCTATATCAAAGGCGCGAATAATAAAAGCGCCTCCTAGTATGGTTAGTGATAAAGCTATGGCTTCTCTTGTCAATCCAAATACAGTAGCAAGGCCGCTTGCAACTAATAAGGCGCCTGGAACGCCTAAGAAGAATTTTGAGTATCGCGGGTCATATACGAGCATTTTGATGTATCTGCCTAGGACAGCATATGAGTATTCAACACTCCTGCTGTGCTTAATAATGATTCGTTGAATAGATATGATTGGAATCATCGATTGAATTATAGGGATGACTGTCTGGTCATCCTCTCCGTCAGAAACAAGTACTGCTGCGTCTGCCTTGTACTGGGTTAGAATACTTTGAATCTCAAAACTAATCTTTTCATCACCCTCAATTCCACGATTAAACTTTCCAGAGACCAAAGCAACCTCTGATTCGTATCCTTTACTTATGAGTTGTTCGTATGATTTAATCGCTGCAAATATTGCATTAGTATCTGCATCTTCCGGATCTTCGATCGCCAACCTGATTCCGGCATTAATGCAGTGATCCCTTCCTACAATGGGAGTTTCTATACCTCCTTTAGAACCAATATCGTCATCTCTATCGATGCATAAGACGAGAATTCTGTTATGAGTAGACGACTTTGATAAACTACTGTTGTGAGAGACGTTATTTTGAAATTCATTAGCGTCAGATATTGCAGACATCTATATCATTACAACTTATCAGTATGATTTACCTGTTAATTAATTTATTCTGAGGGTCATAACAGGTATGTGTATATGACATGGCATTCGAGTTCTCGTGAAATGAGTAACTACATGACATATATCACAATGGGTACCCGACGATCCAAAGGTAGCTGCCCATTGAAGATGCATCGCCAAAACATACATACATGTCTTACTGCAAACCGTATTTGTCCAATACTTATAATTCAGCCATAGCGACTTTTGATTGATCGCCGCAGTGAGGAATCCAAAGGAATAGATATCTCCACAAAAAATCGGAGAATAACAAAATCTACTGACAAAATCAAAGAAAAATGAATCACCTTAGTATAATTTACAGATAGTTCTTGCTCTAATTTGTCGGGCAATAAGAAATGGTGAAATTATCAAAGCTGGAATGCTTATTATAATAAAGAGGGTTTGAAACGGCGCAAGCAGCGCAACTGCTGTTCCTCCTGAGCCAAATCCAAATAACGCAGAAAACAAACTGCCCGCACATGTTGGACATCCTACAAACAACCCTGTAGTTACACCAATGCTTTCAAAAAAAGTAAGCTTTCTGGTGCCCTGCACTTTCATCATCTTGTATGCAAATAGGTTCAAAGAGATATTGAATCCAACTAACACAGATATGACAACTGCTAAAATAATATTGATCGGCATCAACAAGATCAAAAAATGGTTCGTGATATATGCAGCAAACAAAGGAACGTATCCTGGAATATTACAGCAAGTAATAACACTGATTGATGGTATCGGGATTCCAACTGCGGTAAATGAAATATCTCCTCTGTAAATAAAGATCTGGGATAGAAATCCAAAAAATATGCCATATCCTGTGGCAGATACTATCATGACTTTCCAATATTTATTATCTGTAAATACTGCTGTTATATATGACATCAAACTGTTTGTATTATATGTTATCTGTTGCTCTGCTTTAAAGACTCTAAATGCGCCGTGACCAATGGATATCATTGATGCAATAGTGAGTATAAAAACAGCATTTGCAAGGTTCTTAAGATATGATGTAATCATAACTGGTTGTTCTCCTGAAGGAATGGTCAATCTATAGTAAATGATGAATCCCATAATTAGAGAAAATAATCCTACAAAGGCAATTCTAAAGCCACTGTTACGGAGTTTAATTCCATTTTCTATAGTAGCCATTAGTCATCATAACAACTCATGTTATAAGAAATTAAATTTATCGGTTTAGGATTCTGGAGGTAACGATCATTTACGATATAAGATTAATCTCAGTATCATTAAACCTTATTATCAGTGAGATAGATTAACAATGCTGAGGCGATTTGATTGAAATAGATGACTTTATGGTTAAAACAAGGTGTGAGCCGAAAGGACAAAATCAAACAAGTTATAACAAACTGCTTTCTGACGGATTTTTCTGCTTTTGAAATAGCAGCTTCCTGAATTTTCTGCATTTATACAATAACAGCACTATTGCCAGACAGCTATTGATATTGTCACGACATTATAAATAAATAACGTGGATATAATATGCTTTACTTTTTTTGTGTGGTATGACTATCCTCAATTATACAGAATTTAACGTAAATCACCCTTCATAAGTACTTTGAGATATGTAATTTCTGTTAGAGAATTTAACAAACGTTGCCGTAACTTATATCTAAATAATCTGAGTAAAGGTTGAACGACATGGGGAAACAATAGGATTAAGCAAGAGCTTTGGATCATTTACAACGGCTAGATCATCGACTGAATTAAGCAATTTGGATGGCTAGATGTGGTTATAGAACGGTTGGTAGTCATACCGAAATAAACTTACATAAAGACAAAATATTATTTCTACGAATGCCGTTGCTGTTGATGCCTTAATCTTTGGAAAATTAGGAAATCATCAAGTATGTTTCCTGGAGTTTGAGCTTGTACGATACATTGATTAATGTTATAATTAATTTGGCTACCGTATATTATATGTATCAGTATATTAGTAATACATCTGTGGTCATTTAAACTATAAATAATAACAGAAAGAATATGAAAACAGGTTATAATAAGTAGATGGATTGGGGTATGAAAAACAGAACGTCAAAAGTCATCCGTCCTAGAGACGGTCGCTGTGTTATGCTTGCAGTTGACCACGGGTACTTTTTGGGTCCGACAGAAGGGTTGGAGGTGCCTAGCAAAACGATAAGACCCCTTTTATCATATGCTGACTCTTTAATGGTTACTAGAGGAGTTTTACGAACGTCTGTGAATCCAAGCACTGATGTGCCAATAGTTTTGAGGGTTTCTGGCGGGAGTAGTATTGTTGGGGAAGATTTGTCCAATGAAATTATCACGAATTCGGTTGAAGATGCGATCAGGCTTAATGCCATATGCCTGGCTCTTTCAATTTTTGTTGGAAGCAAGTATGAACACCAAACACTCTCAAGTTTAGCTAAACTGGTTGATGAAGGTGAAAAATATGGTATTCCAATCCTGGCAGTTACCGCAGTTGGTAAAGAAATGTCCAGAGACGCTAGATATCTTAGTTTGGCATGCAGAGTTGCTGCAGAATTAGGTGCACATGTTGTTAAAACATACTATTGTGAAAACTTTGAAAAAGTTGTAGAAGGATGCCCTCTTCCCATTATAATAGCAGGTGGCAAAAAGTTATCAAAAGAATCTGACGTACTTGAATTGGCATATAACGCGATACGAAAAGGTGCCTCGGGAGTAGATATGGGTAGAAACATTTGGCAATCAGATTGTCCTGTCGCGATGATAAAAGCACTAAGAGCTATAGTACACAAGGATTCAGATGTTAAAGAAGCTCACGACATCCTATTAAAAGAGAAGAACAGAGAATCCAACAGCATAAAATTATAAGATCATTCACCTAATTTGTATTAACTCCAGAACCTGTCGATGAAGGTGACTCTATGATAAGGATGTCTTAAATAGTACAAATCCCTTTCCAAGATCTAGTTATAACTAAAAGAATAAACATGAGATTTTATAAGTTAATTACCAAAAATAATGGAAGGTAACTCCTGCGATGTATTAATAACAAATGGTACCGTGGTTATTCCAAAGGTAGGAACTTTTCAAAAACATATCTTGATAGAAAACGGCAAAATCAAGGACCTTAGGAAATCAATTGATAGCATTCAGGCTTCAAAGAAGATTGATGCAAACCAAAAATATGTATTACCAGGAGTAATCGATCCCCATGTTCACTATGGAGTTTATACGCCAATAAACGAGGCAGCTAAAACTGAATCAAGATCTGCTGCAGTTGGAGGAGTCACTACTATGGTCAGAATGCTAAGGTTGTATGAAAGCTATAGAAATATTGGAAAGCACCTGACAGCAAGCAAAGGTAATCATCACATAGATTATGCGATTCATGCATCAATTTTAACACCCGATCAGCTAAAAGATATCCCATATTTAAAAAATATCGGTATCAGCTCAGTTAAAGTCTATATGAACTTGGGGTCAGATCTCAGACATATTTCCATGGATCTTGATCCAGGTACATACGACATTACTGATGGAGAAGTTAACATGACGGATGAATTTCTTGTTTCAATAATAAACGAGGCATCTAAGGTGGATTCAACAGTACTCTTGCATGCAGAAAATCCGGTAGTATGCTCAGAACGTATCAGTAAAAGAAAAGTACAAGAAATACAGAATGGTCCAGCAACAACAGCAAAATTAAAGACATGGTGTGACTGTAGACCACCTTCTTCAGAGGCAGAAAGCATAATTAAGGTAACGAAGTTTGCAAGTAACATCTGTTCAAAATTGTATTTTGTTCATATAGGATCAACTGTTGCACTTAATACAATATTGACAGAAAAACAAAAAAGACCTTCTAGTCTCTCTATCGAGACATGCCCCCACTACTTGACTCATACTGCAGACTTTGACAATATTACGGGCAAAGTTGTTCCTCCTCTGAGATCTAAAAGAGATATTCAAAATATATGGTCAGCTTTACAAAATGGAAATATCGATACAATTGGGACAGATCATGTAGCTAATAGATTATCAATGAAGATTGGTCATGGAGATCTCTGGACAGCACTTGCAGGCTTTCCTGGGATTGCCACCATGCTTCCAGTTTTGCTTAGTAAAGGAGTAAACGAAGATAGAATGAGCATAGAAAGAGTGTCAGAAGTCACGAGCTATAATACAGCTAAAATTTTTGGCATGTATCCCAAGAAAGGTACTATACAACAAGGCTCTGATGCAGACCTAATAATAGTGGATCTAGATTTGGAACAAAAAGTCACACCTGAAATTTTGCAGTCTTACTCTGATTATACGATTTATGATGGATGGAGAATGCGAGGATGGCCAATTTTGACAATGGTTCGAGGAGAAGTTATAATGCAAAATGGGCTAGTTAATAATGATACCTTAGGGCATGGAGCCTTTGTTGCTAGACCTACCACTACAGATGATAAACTCTACGAACAATTGCAATAAGTACACAAGTCTTGAAGAAAATAGTTGCATATATATGTCTAGATCTGCGTCTACATTTTTGTTTAGTCTAGAACTGGAAAGTTTCAAAAGAGCCATCGGTCTTGGCCTTATAATAAACGTCTGCACATCTAGTAAATAGACCAACTTCCAATACTCCCGGAATATTCTTTAAATCGGTCTCCTTCTTTTGCACCTCTACAAATGAGGTGAAAACAGTATCAAGAATTATATTGCCATTTTCAGTAATAAAAGGGTAACCCTTTTCGATCGTTCTTAACTTGGGAGTGCCTCCTGCCTCTTCCAACTTGATCCAAACAATGGAGCGGGCGAATGGGTGAACTTCTATTGGAACCGGGTGTGTAAATACATCAACAAATTTATTTGAATCGGCAACAATAACTACTCTTTTAGCAGCAGATGTTATTATTTTTTCCTTAAGTAATGCACCTCCACCTCCTTTAATCATGTTAAATTTGGAATCAATTTGGTCCGCACCATCAAAGACAATGTCAATATATGGAATGTGATTTTCATCGACTATTTTCAGTCCACTGTTTTCAGCTTCTTTTTTTATCTGAAGAGAAGTAACGACGAATTCTAGTCTTCTTTTATTTGGTAATTTTGCTATTTCTCTGACAATAGCCGCTACCGTGCTTCCGCTGCCCAAACCAATAACCTGATTATTGTCTGCTGGGAACTGCTGGTTAACTGCGTGTATTGCTAGATTTTTTATGGCTTCTTGCAACAAAGGTGAAGGTAATGATGGCATAATCTAATGGAAGGCAAAGAACCATTAATCTTTATCTAAATTGACGTAGGCAGCTTTTGTCATTTAAAGTGGAAAAAGCATTCATGTCTTGAGAATCAGGTGAATTCCTATCTATCTTGATCTGCTCTAAACGAGACAGTGCATCCATGATCTCCACTTGCAATTTATCTATGTCCTTTTCTTCAGCTTTGAGTTGTACTACTTCTTTTTCTTGTTGTTCTTTTGTTTTAGGTCTTTCTGATGTAAGTAGATAATTTGTTGCTGCGTCTTCTCCTTTGTCTTTTGATTCTCTACTCTTATCTTCTACTTTTGACTGTGGTTGCTGCATCATTTTTATTGTTTTGGAAATATCAGTATATGACATTCCAGATTTCTTGCATACTTCAGCCAACTTCTGGTCCATCGAGCCAATCCTTTCATTCAGTATAGATATAGTATTCTCCCGGATCTCACTAATTTCGGCAAAATCTATCCACGGTCCTAGTCTGTGAATTTTCTCGTCATAGGAAGCGAGTTGATGCTTGTACTTTAGCAAAAGTCTTTCGAATTCGTTTTTGTCGATCTTTCCTTCTTGTAACGCTTCGTAAACTCTGGTAACCGCTTGCGATATCAAGCTTTTTTCGAATTGAAGAGCTTGAAGTTCAGATTTGGCGGCCTTAAATGGCTTTATAAGATGTTCCTGAGCGTTTATAGGAGGAGTTTTTCTGAATAATCTTGGGAATATGGCAGCACCAGTAATCGCTCCTAGTAGCGTGAAGAAAACAATAACAAGTATTTCTCCGATCAGCACCTGTATGCACCTTTTTTATACTTGTGTAATGTATATCCACCATCATCACCAAACGCCTTATCTGGTCGTATTGTCATTACTTTTTGATCTAGTGCTTGTTAATAACTACTAGCTTACGTAACGTTTTATCCAATTATATTTTCTTTTTCCTGGATTCGGATAGCCACAATTTGCACATCGTTTTCCGCGCTTATGAAAAGAATTATGACCACATCTTCTACATCTAATGTGGGTTTTTTTCCTAGTAAATTTGCCCATCGAAGTGGTGCCTTTTGTCATTATTTCTCACACTTTACCTACTGTGATCTGATCTACACAGGCGGAGGAGATATAATAACGACATTGTCGCCTCGAACAACAATAGTGCCTAAATCATTCGACTTACTATCTTCTAAAATCTCCACAGAATCTTGAAGTAATAGATTCATGTGCTGATCGAAACCGTGTAAATTACCCCTAATGACCTTTCCTCCCTTCAATTTAATAAGCACGACTTTACCGAGGCTCTCGTCAAGAACCTTTACTGCCATATCTACTGACAACGCTATATTACCTCTACAGGTAAGCATTACATACGCATATATTAAAATTTCATTAGAGGAATACGTATGCTTGGATAATCAATTTGAATCTTGGGTGTTAGTGCTTTCCAATTCAATGATAGTTAGCGAAAGATTTTTAATAATTTCGTTAATGAGTTTCCAACCTTTCCGTGCAGTAGCATACCTCGGATCTCCCCAAACTCCGTTGCCAGTAATATTTATGAACGAACCGGGATTATTAGTAAGACTTGAATATGCTACTTTTGATTTGGACAGTCTTTTAGAATTCGGTTCTGCCTTGTCCATATTTACTAGGTCAGGAGCTATAGCAAGGAGAAGAGATGTCTCAACCTCACCTGCGTGATCAAATTCGCCCTGGATTAAATGCCAATAGTTTATCGTATATATTCCAGTATTGCTAGGAACTTTTCCATACAAATTCTGTGTAATATATTGTAATACACCTACGTTACCATGATGACAATTCAGTAATATTATATTCTTTATCCCATTTTCAACAAGTGAAATGCATATGTCATAGAGCAGACTAGATAATGTAGAATTTCGTAGAGAAAGATTGAACATTGGCTTGTGCTCGTACGATACTCCATACGGAATTACCGGTACAACAAAAGACGGAATTTTTTTCACTAACACGGTAGCGATGTATTCCGCAATTAAAGAATCAGTAGAAACTGGAAGATGTGATCCGTGCTGTTCCAGCGATCCTACCGGAACTATTGCTCGACGAGTCTTTCTGAAAAAGTTTCGAAAACCAATCTCGCTTATTTTCTTAATATCCATCAGTATTAAAAACTAAGCAAGCTTGCAGCTTTATCAACGTTAACCTTCATTGAGGTTTCCCGTATGTGTGTATTTGACATTCAAGCAACAGAACATCTATCTCCTGAATCTGATCTATCTCCTAAACCCAAGCTAACTTGTAAATTACATGTTCAACAATTTCGATCCAAAATTTATTAGTTATGCCATATGACCATTAATTTATTTGGATAAAACAACCCGATTGTTAAGCCACGAATATGAAAGCATGTTTTCACTTTGCTTATATGCTGGTTATTTTATATTCCACACTACTTCTGAGAATTACCAACAAACTAAAATATAATTATAGGAATGATCTTTTGATTATATATAGGATACTGGAATTCATTTGAAGCTTGAAAAGGACAATAACATTGCAATTTTTGACACCTTTAAGACACACAAAAACAGGTTTACAGGAGAGGCAAAGAGACAACGCGGAATCATTATACACCTTGCTACCGAACAAAGTCCTGAATTACGTACGAGAACTTCGATTGCACATGCAATAGCAAAGAAGCATAACATAGTATGGCAGAATATTTATTCAGGAATCTTCAGAGATCTAGACGAAGTCTTAATACCATCAGGTATAGTAAAGGTAGAAGGAAGATTGCCATTAAGACGTGGCCCTAGGGCTCTGCAGTTAGAGGGTGTTCCGTTCTATGAACTGACGGAGGCTGGGTTGCTTGTTGCTTCTTCTATAGAAGAACTGGGCAATAACAGAACGAAAATATTGGAATCATATATATCATCGATTTCAACAACAGATGAGAATGAAAAGATAATGTATAACGGATTTTTACTTTTGCTAACTCTGTCCCCTTCCTTAGTATACAAGATGATCAATGAGTACATCTATGCTTACAGTACCGGTCAAGTTGAGAATATAATACCAATTGATGTCAAAAAGTTGCAGTATGTGATATCAAAACAAATCGCAATAGAAAGAGAATTCGTTGAAGCGTTTGATACATTGCAGGAAGGCCAAAAGGATCTTATTAAAAAGTTTTTCAAAATAGTCGGTTAGCAAAGTACAATTACTGCTATAAAAGTTAGATAGATTAAAATTAAAAGCAATATTGTGTATAATTTATGAATACAGATGTAAAATTTTTGTGTTAAAGTGTTGCCTAAATAGAACACACTTGCTTTTAGAACAGAAATTATCTGTGGTTTGTTTAGAGGATTGCTGCAGTTCTAGGCGAGGATTATGTCCATGGAATTGTAAACGTATTATTATAGGTTAGATATAAAGCACATATCTCGTAACATTTTCATTATTATGAAAAACTGCAGAAAGGATAAATCCAAGAAATTAGCTAATAAATTACTAACACTTGATATCGACGAAGGAATAAGAATAGATTCTTCAATTCAGGAGAAAAAAATTTTTATTAATAAGACTGCTTCCGGCATTTTTGTAGTTGAGTTGATAACAAGAAACGCACTAAATAGTGACATAAGATATTTCGACTTTGTTAACGACGTAATTAAATTTGTAAAATCGTCTTTTAATAAGCGCTTTCTAATTTCTGATTACTAGAGCATATGGGGTGATTGTTAATACTTGCAGATCCTAATAATCGTCTATGGAGCTGACCGATAATTACCTAATCAAAATTTATTACCTAGTTAAAATCAAAAGACATATCCAAAATTTTGCGGCTAGATGGATAACTATGGGTTTATTTCGGTTTGACTACAGTTATCATATTATTGTATTTTGAAGATTATATCACACGTAGGTTATCTAAAATTATTATGGTATTATTACATAATCAATCATCTTAATTGCAATAATGTATGATCTATGCTATCAACACTTTGCATTTGGCTGCTTTATAATATTGGCTAAATATTAAAGCAATATTACTTTGCTCTTGAAATTGAGACTTCTATTGTAGAAACATTGCGAATCTTACCATCTTGGGAATGTACTACTTCAGAACCTATCTTTACAGGGCCAATCCTGTATCCCAGTGTATCCATCCTCTTTACAATTATCTGTGCCACGTCAACAGCTCTTGTTATGCTCTTGCCTCTCGCCTTTATGATTACAATAGGTTCATTGGCTAATTGAACTAGAGTGGCAGTTACATAAGTCATAAGTGGTTTTTTACCTACAAAAATCTCATTACTTGCTTTGTGTTCTGGATTTGCATTGCTTGTCGTCATTAACTAGAGTTATTTCTTGTGGTAGAATATAATGTTGTTGATTACCAAACCCGGGGCTTACTTATGCTCGGAATATTTTTTTAGTATATTTTCAATGTCTGCTGGATTCTCAAAGATTTCTTTTGCAGCCGACGGATCGTCTACCTCATAACAATGAAGTAATTCCTCGTCATCTTTGTAGAATAGAAAAACCTTATCCTCAAACAGGCAATGATATAATTGGTCTATCACCATTTTTTCAGGCTGAAGTTTAATACCGTCAGGCTGAACTATTACAGGATAATCCAAGGTTTCTGATTGACTGTATGTTAAACATAAAGAAAAGCTTATCTAAACTAAGGTAAATGTAACTGTTTTAGCAAGACAGCATACCATATCTTACAATGATGGATGTCCATAAAGTATCTTAATTTAATATCTTTGACTTGATCAATAATAATTTCTTGTATGCCTCACCTTGAATAATCGCCGAAGCATATAGTATTGTACGTCTGTAATCTCTAGCTGCGCCTTATTCGATCATTGGATGTCACATATTTCCCATACATTGTTGTCAATAATTGTGCCATTTTCGCCTATACATCTCTTATCATATCTAAAACAACGAATCCTCTTTCCTATGTCTCTCAAAAGATGATCTGAAGGAAGATAAATGAGGAACCACGAGTCTAATAATAGTTTGATGCCGCTATTTTCGATACAGGAATTCGCAAGAAAGACTTGGTGTTGTGACAATAACTCGTAATATAATAAACGAAATAGTTTCATCAATCATTATATGCATAACTTCTCATAGACTCCATCTCTGCACATCAAATACGTCATGTTTGATATACTAGTGGTTTCTAATACAGGAGCATATGCAAAAGTGCTTGTGCGGTAAGGATACAAAAACATTTGAAGCATGTACTCCTCTGGGATGTAATGCAGTTCTTCTTTGTATAGGATGTTATAAGCAAGTTGGAAAATGTGTATGTCAGAAAAACAACTGACTATCAATCAATCTATGCAAAATCTAAATTAAATCATAAAAGGTCAAGGAGAATACAAGCAGAAATATCCAGATGTCGGATATTTCAGCTTATAAAGAGCAGCTGCTGACAAAAGCTATTAATGAATTATTTAATACTAGGTAAAAAACAGTTAAGGCCTGGCTGAGGTTCGAGAAAAATTTCACATACAGTTGAGTAGATCTGATTATCTGGAGAATCTTAAATAGCGATATTTTTGATAAATGAAAAGAGATAAGACTATTATACATTAACAGCTCTAGCAATTCTCTATGCTGAGATGATAAGCTAAGACGGTTAAACTCTCCCATTATGAAACCAGTTCCTTGGCTGATAAGCTCCATTGAACGTCGCCAAAGCGTACCCATTCTCTCATCATTTAGCATCTTTGCGCCGACTTGATCTTTGTGTTTTCGATCTCTATAGAATTTAGTTCCAACCAAACCTCTTCGTCTAGAGTAGCTGACATAGCCTTGGCTATGTTGCTAATACTTTCCATTGGTGCTTAGGTACTGCTAAGCTGGAAAAAAATTAAATGTGTAACTCCATGATTTCCTTATTATATCACCAAATTCTTTAGAGCTGCACAGTCAAGTCGTGATTCTTTGTTGGTACTCTGTAGATAAAGTGGTCAACTTCACTGCCAATACCTTGCTCTATTTCCATTGCATTTGATTTACTTAAATGCCAATGTAGTATCCCCTTGGCATTTATAAGTGCCAAGGGAATGAAAGTATAGTTTATGCTGAAAGGGTTTGCATATGCTATCTGTATTACTTGCGCACAAGCCTTATTAGCGTATTTTTTAATCGATACTATAGCAACACAAAGAATGGCTTTAAAACTAAACAAACGCTGACTATACAATAATAAAAGCTTGTTACATAAAGGTAGATCCATCACACTACTGTACTACAACTTTTCCTTTCTGCCATGGATGTAATATGCAATAATAGTTGTATGTTCCGGCCCTCTCGAATGTCAATGTAAAAGATGTGCTTCCATTAGGTGGGCCCATTCCTTTTGGAAATACAAGACCAGAATTGACAAGTTTTTCATTGCCTATTATAGAATAAGCAGCATTATGAACTAAATGTTTTACATTGCCTGCTGAATCTATTACTACTGGATTAGACGCTACTGCATTGGATCCTAATATCATACTCATTGATGGATTTTGATGATTTGGAATAATTACAGGCTCGCTAGTAGAATTAGAAGGTATAGGCATGAAACTTGATGAATTTCTGACAGCAAAGGTTGCACTCAAATCTGGTTTTGTCTTGTTGTCCAAGGCAAATGTAACTGTATGTGGCTCGCCTACCTTTGATGGATTATACCACATTACGCTCTGACCTGCTTTAACCTGTACGCTTTGTGGATTGAATATAGTATATGGTAGAGTGCTATTTCCTCCTCCAGCTTGTACTTTAACGGATGTTGTTGTTGGCGTACTATCGCTATTACTTTGTGCTAATGTCACGTTTGCTATGGCAATTGTCATAGTTATTGCAGTGGATAGAAATAATATTATCACAATCCTTGCTTGTTTTTTTTATTTATGAACAAGTTTGTACTTTATCGCATAGGCAACATGTTATTTAAAAAGAACGTATCAGGAGAATACAAACTTTACAAAACGGAGAATGGATGCAGCGTTTGAATTCAAAGATACAAGATACCGATATTCTTTTCCTGATTTCACCTGTTATCAATGGATATTTTTATGGAGCTTGTACAATAGAAGGGAGGGACTATAATGGCAATTAAAACAGATTTAGACGAGAAAATGAGATGCTCAAAGTCAAAAAGTCAGTAAGGCCATATTAGGCCCTGCAACCAGCATCGACACGGCTAGAGCAGCTATTATGATTCTTATTATTGTTATATATTTTGTAGTACTCTTTTACTCGATCCTGATGGCTATTTCTTACCAACCTGATTATATCTGAAATCTGCATATTGCTACTTGAGCTTTGTTTTGACAAAAGTTATGGACAAGTTGTTATAAATAGTAACATCAAAAATGGTATTAGCCAAATTTATATGTAATTATAATGTATTACCCTTAGTAAAGACAATAGTGGATATTCATTAGTTAGATTAATAACAGTCAAGGAGCGAAAACAAAAAAGGGAAAGATAGGGATACAAGCTGCCGTTTGCACCATAGAAGTGAACTGTTACCATAACAGAATTCAATGTAGTATTACCGTTGTTTGTGATTTCGCCCCTGACATGGTAGTGGCCATTAAATCCTTATTTGCACTTGTCATATGAACTTGGATAGTACCTAGATGATTGCCACGAAAATCTGTAGGCCTGGACGGAATCTTTGCAACATATTATTTCCTCGTTCGATATTTCCAAAACTTACACTACTAATATTACTACCAGTACTACCTCCTACTATCTCCTGATTTGAACGAGCGGAATAAAAACAGCCTGTTCCTCTGAAGGATTTGATCGAGATCACACACGTGATACCCTAACCAGCCGTAGGAACATTTTTTAAAATATTAGTAATAGGTCATGCAGAATAAGTGTTGTGTTCACAAAAAGGCTCTAAAGTGTCATCGTGTTTGTATTATTATTTATGATTAATGCATTTTAGATAAATATATTTACAAAAAATTACTCTATACATTATGTTTGATAGAGAAATGATTTTGAGCTTATCGAAATCAGCATGATCACAATCTTCCCAAAGACTCCTTATAATATACAGAACTTATAATTCCTAGGGCTGTGTAGAAAACATCAAATTAATGGCAAGGTTAGTTAGCCTATGCGTGTTGTATGCTATGCATCTGAAAGATAACTCTCTGCTCTGCATCCTTATTAACCTTGATGTAATATATTCTCCAAATAGCCTTTTTATGACTGATATTATAGTTTCATCCTTGTTCCGCTGAAAGTAGAGTATATTACAATATCCACGTTTCATTTGTTTTCTGTATCTTCCGTGTGTTCTCCATATCGGAACACGTTCATATCGAGTTGGTATTATGATGCTGAACCCATGTAATAGTTC
>JAFAQB010000234.1 GCA_019246625.1 Nitrososphaeraceae archaeon | reverse complement strand
TCAAGCAATAGGAATATGCTATTGCCGAATCCTTTCTCAGGTCATTAATTGAAAGATATGGAAAACATATCGTCTATAGCGATGGTGGGACATGGTATCCAGAAGCTTGCAACTCACTGGGACTAAAAAACATATACTCATCACCATTTGAAAAAAGCATAATTCAAAGAGCTATAGAATATGTTAAGGATAGAACCGAAGTTTTTGATGATTATTATCCTTGTAGAAAAAGCATAGTCGTCGATTGTAATATAGTTCATGTTTATCGCTGGATTACATTGTTCATATTTTTACATATTTTGTTTGTCCAAATCATAATCTAAAATAAACATTCTCAAATTGATAAGAAAAGGAGAAAAGATACCTTAACTTAACACTACCCAGTCAACTATCGTAAAGACTATAAAGCCTATATGGTAGCTTTTTGCTGCTGGTTGCTAATGAATCAGATACTTTTAACAAAGGCCAAGAACAGATTTGCCGAGGTAATTGAAATCATAGAACAAGAGAAACACAATTATAAATTTAGGACAGGAACCCTAGGTCAGGATAGCTTTAGATGTACCATTGGTCTTATTTTGAGTCACTATGGCTGGACAGGTTATAGTTGTTCCTCAACTGACTATGAAGAAGCAGATTACAAACTAAATGAATTAATTTCCACAGAAGAACAGCGCATTATTGCAAGCATAAACGACAGTAGCGAAAGTTATGACGTAGTAATAGAAAGACTAGAGAGATCTGGACGAAACCATTCATTAAACTCTGACTCGAAATAAATATTCTCCCTGAATGTAATGGCGTCAATACACAATAGAAAACTTATTGCAGCCTTGGCAAAGGAGTTGAAGGCAAAGGATCCCGAAATAGAAGAACTCAAGGATGCATATCTATATTCTATAGTATCATTACAAGTCTGATTAAATCTAATAGATTTTGATCTGTTTATAAGGTCTATTACAATGAAAGAACAAGAACAAGCTCATGAGGAACTCTACTATCCACATACAGCAGTATTTTGAGAATCTCTAAAGAGCAGGTTCATTCCAGAAGTCCTCATTATAAGGTGGAATTAATTTGGAATGATAGTAAGGGTGCTTTTTCAGGATATCTTCATTAGTGACCGTGAATACATTTGGGTGGCGCCACCTGAATTTTCTATAACAATCTACATTTAATACTCCGACAATAAATATTGGGCTATTGGCAATTCAAAAATGGTTTAACAAACAACTCGATCCAAATGCCTTCTACTCATCTATAGAGGAGATTTTTGCAGCTTTTGGCCCCCCATACGGAGCAGCTGATAACAAAATCGTAGCAAATGGTTTTTTCTGGTCTTCATTGGCGATAAATACACTTTTACGAAGTCGTGAATACTCGGACAACCCTACTCAAAAAGAATGCAGCAATAAAGAAGAAATCACCCAATACAGCTATTTACATAATGAAAGCACTCTGCTGATGTTAGGTTTAATGGTTCTATCATGGGTAAAAGTCAATCTTAAGAAAAAGACAGAAAACGGACACTGTCATAACCCTACCCATAGAACAACCCAAACTAATAAGCCTGCGAACTGTCCAATTGGAAGCGATTTCCACGGAAAGTTATATTCTGATTACATATCAATGTTGGAAGATTTTGTAGAAAGTGTAAAGGCCTGTACTCCTACTCCAATAGCATCATCAAGTCAATAATAAGTAGTGCAAGCTTAAAGGGTTCTGTATTTCTGTAGTATAAGAAGCGTATTAATGCTAATTCGATAATATTTGGCAAGGGTTATTCAGGGATTTCCTACAAGGTCTGCTGTTAGTAAACCCATGACATGGATATCAATGGGAATAGATCCGGCGGTCAACTCCAGGCCAGCAGTCACATCAAACTTCCAACCTGTATAAGAGATAAAATAGAGGACAACAACAGACTATTTAAAAGTAGAAATAGACACCAAAATGGATGGTGTAATCTACCTATTATGAAAGGTTCTTTTAGGAAATCTTAAGCTTGGCTACTTGTATACATGAAAGTAAGAAAAATCCTCTACACTCTTACTAGTCATAAAGATAACAGATAACAAATACTGTATATCCAAATAGCTGTTACCATTACTAACAGTAGCTTGGCACCCATTTGGAGAGAACTCACTTCATAGCGAATTATATTATTTATGTCCATAACCTTGATGACATAAAAGTACTGCTAGCTAGCCTTCTTTACGTGCCTTGACTAAATTCTGGACTACCCGGATTCAGTTATTGGATTTCTGTTAACGATCAATCCTCGTATGCTCGAAATATCCCTAAACTAGTAAAGACAATTAACTTTTGCTTTTGTTGCCTTTTTGTTGATGTATCTCACTTTGTACCCAAAGGTACTACGGCACATACATACTACTTACGTAAGTAGTATTATTTTAAAGTACTATTAAAACTCGTAAGTGGTAATGACTTGAATGTCCGAGTCGGCAGTCATTTGTTCTCAAAAGCAAAACATGATTAAAAGTGATAATAATCACCTGACTACGGACACCACACATGCTAGGGTTCAGCCTTTCTCGTTATTTAGCTTTTTTCTTCAGATATGGAAGATGTCAAATACCAAATGTGTTTTTTATTTTGTTCTTATTGGCAACTATTGCAGGTTTAATAATTTCAGAGACTATACAATTTGCTTTCCATATTGCAAGTTTATCTTTGAGTGTTATTGCAATGTTGGGAGCTACTGCTCTCTATGCTCTTAGTAAGAACATGGGTACAGCCACTATGAATATAACATTCCGTATTGGATACAACAAGCATCATACAAAAGTGTAATTACAAATATGTCTACATGTATAGATAGGTTTACGGTTGAAATGGCGATAATCATACGAAAAAATCCAGAGTTTACCGACCTGTTGCAAAAGAATTTGATGGTTAAACACGAAGAAAAAAGAAGGAGAGATAATACCGTACATGTTTCCGATATCATACCAACCACCTGCATAAGGAAACAATATTATTCAAGAAAATTTCCTGAAATGGATCCTCTTTCTAACGAATCTGTGCATCATTTTGTCAGAGGCGAATCAAGTGAATTCGTCATTACACAACTTGCAGATCTGGGTGTAGCACAAGCCTCTATAGAAATGGATGGAATAGTCGCCCATCCAGATATTATGAGTAATGAAAAAGGTATAATAGTCGAATTGAAAGATACTGTTAATGGCAGACGTATAGATTTCTATGATAGTACATTTCGATCCTATCTTAGGCAGCTGTTATATTATTTGGTTATGACCGGTTTAGAAAAAGGAATTATTTCTATTAGATATAATATCAAAGAACTTAGATGGATTAAAAGTGATTCTGAAGGCGATTACTTCTTTCGACCCTTTAATGCCAAAGACGTTGGCATAGAAAGTTGGGAGGTGTTCTTAGCTTCAGGCGATATAGCTAGAGAAATCTTAAAAAATGAAATGGTTAGAAGAAAAAATTTATTCTTAAAAGCACTGGAAGAAGGTAATGTTTCTATATTACCTAGACTGATAGACGATGCAAAGAGAAGAAAGTGTCCACGCTGTCAATTTTATGATAAATGCATAAACCAAGATTTGGAAACAGATGAAGCTAGAGAAATGGCTAAAGAAATAGATTTTCTGGATATAAATGGCGTGGTCAACTTTAAGCAAACATAGAAATTGTTAAAAATATGTCTCTTTTATCATCCAATTGTATCATATGTATTGGGCCTCCCAAAGCTTCACTTCTATGTGGATTAGCATTATTACTATTGTTATTATTACTATATATAATATCATTGTATGTACCATATCAGAGCTCCTTACTAGAATTTAAGATGGGTATCATACAGCACATTCTCCTACATTTCCCATCGTTGAGCACTGTGGAGAGGGACATTAACATCCATTTTGACTTAATTCAGATGAACCATCATCGATTTGTATAATGTCATATAATTCCCATACGACTATGTTGTCTTCGGATTATTCACGTCATATAAACCAGGAGCTACATTTTTGTTAGTATACATTTCTTTTATACTAATTTATGATTGAATTACAAATAGTTGTCGCGATTTTCTGATAAAGATACAAAGTCTGTTGGTTACTTAAGTAGATATAACTAGGTGCTGTCAGCATTAAAGGTTAAATTAACCTATTCAATAAAGCTTAACACGATCCAGGCCTTGAAATTGAGTGAATTAAAACAAGATGAGCTGGGACAATGGAGAAGGACCCATTATTCATATGAAGTCAATGTGTCACTTACTGGTAGAGAAGTAATAGTTATGGGATGGGTTTCTACTATCCGCGACCATGGTAATACACAATTTATTGTAGTAAGAGACAGATATAGTGATGTACAAGTTGTTGCAAAGAAAAGTGAATGTACTGAACAGGTATTCGAACAAATACGACAGCTAAGAGAACATACAACTCTAGCAGTTCGAGGAAAGGTTAGATCACAGCAGAAAGCAGCAAATGGTGCGGAAGTCATCCCGTTAGAATTGAAGATATTTTCCATAGCCAAGAAAGCAGCTCCATTTCTGGTTCAAAGTAAAACCTTGTCTGTTGGGATCGATACGAGATTGAATTTGAGGGCAGTAGATCTTCGTAGAAATGTATTACAGAGCGTTTTTCATATTCGTCATACTACTTTAAATACAATCAGAGACTTTCTTGTAAAACAAGGATTTATTGAGATAAATACTCCAAAAATGATTGCTACTGCAACAGAAGGTGGGGCCACATTATTTCCAATCTTTTATTATGATAGAGAGGCATTTTTGGCCCAGAGCCCCCAATTGTATAAAGAACAATTGACCATGGCATTTGAAAACGTATTTGAAATAGGTCCAATTTTTAGAGCAGAACCATCGCGTACTAACAGACACCTCTCAGAGGCAACATCAATAGATGTTGAACAGGCATTTGTAGACTATAACGATATAATGTCATTACTTGAAAGAATGATATCGCATATTGTTGATTCAATAAAAGAAAAAAACTCAAATGATCTTGATTGCCTTGGTCTTGAATTGCCAAATATCAATCTACCTTTTCCAAGACATTCTTATTCTAATTTGATAAATAAGTTACAAGCAATAGGGGAGACAATTAAATGGGGAGATGATCTTTCACCTCAAATAATGAAAAATTTGCCGGATGAAACAATGAATGCATTCTATTTTATCACAGACTGGCCTACTGCTGTAAAACCTTTTTATGTAAAGCCAAAGTCTGTTGGATCTGAGAGGCTCTGTGAATCATTCGATCTGATGTACCGTTCTCTCGAAATATCATCTGGTAGCACAAGAATAAACAGAAAGGATGACTTATTAGAAAGAATGAGAAAACAAGGATTGAATACTCAAGCATTCGATTACCATCTTAGAGTATTTGATTATGGAGTTCCTCCACATGCTGGTTTTGGAGTCGGTCTGGAGCGTTTACTTATGGCCCTTACGGCAATCGAAAATATACGTGATGTAACCCTATATCCACGAGATATAGATAGATTGACTCCTTGAGAATAAAAAGCAGATATGTGGATGGAGAGAGGAGTATAATGCTATCATGATATCCAATGATGAAATAAAGCATCTGGGGTGGCTTTCAAGGCTAGAATTAACAGATGAGGAGATTGTAAGATATGCGCTCCAGATTGAAGAGGTAATCAAATACCTGAATAAATTAGATAGCATATCCTTGTCTGAAGTTGAACCGGTTCGTTTAAAGAAAAAAATTTCTGAATTAAGAAAAGATGATGTTAAACCTTTTGAAGGAGATGTATTAGAAGTCGCCAAGAACAGAAAGAACGGTTATGTGAAGGGTCCGAGGATGGTATGAGTTGGTAAACTTATGCAGTCTTACTGCAGAGCAGGTTGTCGAAGGCGTCAAGAATAACCATTTTTCTGCTGTAGAATACATTTCTCAAATCCTGGAAAGAATTGAAAAAATTGAAAGTCAGATTAATGCATTTACTATTGTAGATGCCAACGGTGCATTAAAAAAGGCACTTTCAATAGATAAAAAAATTCGTGATGGAGAAGATGAAAAAAAAATAGGATCACTTGCTGGCGTTGCAGTAGGCATCAAAGATAACATATGCACAAAAGGTTTGAAAACTACTTGTGCTTCAAAGATACTTGAAGACTATGTCTCTCCATACGATGCAACGGTGGTAAAGAAATTGAAGGAAAGCGGCGCGATCATAGTTGGAAAATTAAACCTTGATGAATTTGCAATGGGTTCTACTACAGAATTTAGTAGATATGGGGCAACTCATAATCCATGGAATATCAATTATGTTGCAGGAGGTTCATCTGGTGGCAGTGCTGCAAGTGTTGCAGCATTAGAATGTACTGTATCAATAGGTTCTGATACTGGAGGATCAGTGAGATGTCCTGCTAGTTTTTGCTCAGTTGTAGGACTAAAACCAACTTATGGCCGCGTTAGTCGATTTGGGCTTATCTCATACGCTAATAGCCTAGAGCAGATTGGACCAATGGGTAAGACAGTCGCGGATACTGTGATGGTTATGAATTCTATAGCTGGTATGGATGATAATGATCAGACTACTCTAAATAATGGAGCACCAAAATATACAACCCAAAGTAAAAGAAATATTCGGATTGGATTAGTAAAGGAATTAGTTGAAGGAATTGAACCAGAGGTTTCAAAATGCATTTATTCTGCTATGGATGTATTTTCGAAATCTGACTGTAAATGTGAAGAAACATCAATGAAGTCTGTTGAATTTGCTCTTGCTTCCTATTATACAATAGCTATGGCTGAAGCCAGTAGCAATCTTGCAAGATATGATAATATACGTTATGGATTTGAATCAAATCCTGATAGTTATGAATGGAATGCATATTTTGCAAAGATTCGCAGCAACTTTGGCGAAGAAGTTAAAAGACGTATTATTACTGGAACATACGTTCTTTCATCAGAATATTATGGAAAATATTATCTGAAAGCCCAAAAGGTTAGAACTATGTTAAAACAAGAACTGTCAGCATTATATAAAATATATGATATTTTGATAGCACCAACTATGCCTGTTTTGCCGTTTAAATTTGGTGAAAAAATAGATGACCCATTAAAGATGTATATGATAGATATTGATACGGTTGTTGCTAATCTTACAGGCATACCTGCGATATCAGTGCCAGCTGGATTTAGCAAAGGTCTCCCTATAGGTTTGCAGATAATGGCGGATGAATTGCAAGAACAGACTTTATTTGAGACAGCATCATTATTTGAAAGTACAGCGAATGTTCAGAGGAGTCCAAAACTATAATATGATAGACGGAATAAAAATTGGCCTCGAAATTCACTGTCAGTTAACTAGCCTTCAGACCAAATTATTTTGTTCATGCCACTGTGATTATCATGGGAAATTGCCTAACACAAACGTATGCCCCGTTTGTTCTGGACTTCCCGGAACGCTTCCTCTCCTAAATCAAAAAGCATTAGAATATGCAGGCCTTATATCGCTCGCATTAGATTGCAAAATACCGAATGAGACAACATTTTATCGAAAGAACTATTTTTATCTTGATCTTCCGAAAAACTTTCAGCTGACTCAGTATAACGTATATGGAATTACAAGCATTGGTATAGATGGAAAACTTGAGTATGATGGAATAGATGAAGAAAAACATGCTAGAATTCGAAGAGTTCAACTTGAGGAAGATCCAGGAAGGCTAGTTTACGAAAACAATGATATGGACAGTAGCTTTTATACATTAATAGATTATAACAGAGCAGGAGTTCCTTTAGTAGAAGTTGTTACTGAACCGGATTTTACTACTCCAAAGGATGTTAGAATATTCTTAAATAAATTTACTTCGATCGTTGAACATTTAGAAATATGCGATACAAAATTGGAGGGCTCAGTTAGGTGCGATGCAAACATTTCTATCGGAGAGGGGAAAAGAATTGAGATCAAAAATGTCGGATCCTTTAGAGAGGTAGAAAAAGCCCTTAGTTATGAGATCACTAGACAAAAAACAATGTCAACACATGAGATCGAAATTAAAGCCGAGACACGGCACTGGGATGATACAAGAAAAATAACTAAGCAGTCGAGAGTAAAAGAAGAAGAACAAGATTATCGATACTTTCAGGAACCTGACATTCCTACAGTGATTCTGGGTAATGAATTTCTGTCTTCACTCAAAACAAAGATGCCAGAGCTTCCCAATGATAGAAAGAATCGTTTTATCTCTGATTATAAACTTTCTGAACATGTGTCTCAAGTACTAATTGACAATAAGTGGCTTGCTGACTTTTTTGAGTCTGCAGTCAAGATTTATTCGTCACCAAAGGAAATTGCAAACTGGATTGTTTCTGATCTCATGGGATTTATAGATGAAAATAATCATCATCATAATTCTCAAGCTTCAATGGAAGAGAAAAGATCAGAATTGAAGGTTGAAGCAAGACATATTGCAGAGCTGGCAAGGCTAGTTGATCAGAGTAATATAAGCAGAAATACCGCAAAAATGATCCTTAATCAGATAATAACAACTGGTGAAATGCCATCGCAGGTAGTAGAAAGGACCAATTCTTCTAAAATAGATGACAAAGGTCTTCTCTCAGAAGCTATAGAATCTGTATTTAGATCGGAGAAATCCGCTGTAAGTGATGCAAGACTAAATTCCAAGGCTGCCAACTTTTTGCTTGGTAAGCTGATGCAGTTAACAAAAGGAAGAGCGGATCCCAAGATTGCACTTGATTTAATAAAGAAAAAGTTAATTGAGCCGGATTAATTTTTATATTCGTCCTTTATTTTTTCTTGGAATATCTAATAGGCATTTGTTGTAGATGTCGTACTACCATTGGCAAGAAAGTACCTACGTCTGTTACAACTCCGATAGCTTGGGTAGTTCCTCTATCGAGAAGCTTTGTTACAACTGGCTGACTTATGTCAACAGCAACAACCTTGACCGATGCTGGCAGCATATTTCCTACAGCAATAGAATGCAGCATTGTAGATAGCATCAAAACCATTTTTACATCTTTTAGTAATGTCTTGTATTTTCGTTGTGCTTCGACAATATCGGTGATAACGTCAGGGATCGGCCCATCGTCTCTAATTGATCCAGCCAATACGAATGGAATATTGTTAATTATGCATTCGTACATTATACCACTTTTTAAAATCTTTTTTTGAACCATGTCTTTCAAAGAGCCGGCTTTAAAGACTTCGTTAATTGCTTGCATGTGATTTCTGTGACCCCTGATTGCAAGAGTACCGTCATTGACATGCATCCCCAATGACGTTCCCATTAGGGCGTTCTCTATATCATGAACTGCAAGAGCATTGCCAGCCAACAGTCCATGTACATATCCCATATGAATCATTTTCGCAAGGGATTCTGAAGCACCTGAATGAACAAGCACTGGTCCAGAAACTACGATTATTTTTCCACCTGCTTCGCTAGTGTTACAAATGTCATTTGCGACCTTCCGAGCGATATGCTGTGTAGGTCTCTCACTAGAACTATTGCTACTCATAAATTGAAAAATGTCAATACCTTCACGGGGACGTTCTTGTGGAATTATTCTTATTCCTTGTTCTCCAACAACTATCATATCTCCTTTCTTCACATCGCGTATCATTTTACATACTGCTTTCTTTCTCTCAACATTTAATACTATACACTTATCCATCATTATATTTTCAACTTCAATCCATGAACTATTATAGTAAATCTGCGTAGCGTTATTTGTCGTGCTGTAAAAGTTATCAGGCATAGTCATATCTTTGGAGGCTGATTCAAGCAAAACTTGGCGAATAGATACAGACTGTGCTCCGTCTAGATAGACTGATTCTAATAACGCAGACAGATGATGTTGATTTTTGCCTCTAATTAGAAGACGAGCATAACTTGGTTCTCTCTTTCTCTTTCCGACAGTGAATTCAAGAACTTGAAAGTCACCTTTAAGATCCATAATTTTATCAAAGATTTTTGTTAGTATCATTGAATCAATAAGATGGCCCTTTACTTCAATTTCTTGTTCGTATTTTTCTGTCAACTACTAAAACAATTTATTTATATTTTTTTGCTACTTAAGTATTAATTATACTGGAAGTGACAGCCTACCAAAATATTCCTTCATATTCTGGTCTGCCCTGATTTTAGTAATGATCTCGTTTTTTGTTTCCTCATTGAACCATTGTGCAATTGATTTTGCAATACCATTTTTATCACAAAACGCTATCATGTATCCATTTGCCTCTTTAACTAAGGCAAATAAGTTCTCTTCTCCGACCGGTTCCCATTTGTTGTCCTTGTTGTCCTTTAAAGCAAGAGCAGGCATAGCATGGCCTGTATATCTAGCCAAAAGCTCTTGAGCAGATTTTACACGCTTTTCACCTAACTTGAGGGCAGCGAAGTATTGCATAGTACTATAATTTAATAAAATGGGCTTTAAAGCATTACGATCGTACTTAAAGTTTACATGTATATGGGTTCAGTAGAAACTACCAATATTATGACTAGGTTGGTTAATCTGTGCATGTTGTTGTAGGCTATGCATCTAAGACACAGTTCTCTGTTCTGTGTTCTCGAAGGCAGTTAAGTGTATAATATTGGAATACGGATTAGTATTTAAAATAACATTTCTATTATTTGTAAGTATATTTGATTCATTATTTATAACGGCTAGCTTATCCCAAATGTTGGCACGTGGTTCTAAGTTAAATTCTAATCCATTAACTTCTCAACATCATCTTTTACATCAATTATAGAAGATATGCCAAGAGTCATGCTACAGCATTTACGTAGGTATAGAGCTATCAAGGTAAATCGGAAATGAAATGCTGTATGGCCTCTTAGAAGTCCTATAAAAAAACTATTTAACTATACATGTAGCAAATAGCGATCTAATTTTTAATCTCAATACACAAAATGTAAAACCCTAATGCGAAAAATAAACATCTGTTTTTATAAATATAAGGCATTTTTTAGTCAACATAAAATAAAAATTATTCGAGTAAAAAACATGTTTGTATATTTAGATGATGGTGGTGGTAGTATCAATATATATGCATATCTAGACCACAATATAGATAAGAACACTTTCAATGTTGCTGTAGTTTCTCCTAATAACTTCTACGATAGAACAATCACAATCTTACATCACATTCAGGTCATAAAAAGTCATGAATACAACTTGGAACGGCAGCGACGAAAAGAACGTGAACAGAAAAAGATACTCCTAGTTGATGACGAGCATGACCATTGTTTCCTTTATCAAATGATTTTACAAGATGCAGGATATGAGTGTAACTCGTACACTGATGCGCTCAAAGCAATACAGGAGTTTAGAGCTGATTATTATGACCTGGTTCTTCTTGATATCAAAATGCCCGTATTAAATGGATTTGAACTTGGCAAAAAGATAAAAGAGCAAGATAAAACTGTGAGGATTGTTTTCATAACTGCCTCAGAAATTTTTTATGAAGAGTTCAGAAGTGAACACTTTCCAGAACTACGTGATATTTACTATATCCAAAAGCCAATTGAAAATGAAGAGTTAGTAGAAAGAGTCAGTGAACTCATGGTTAAATGAAACTAAATAACAATGCCTATATATGCGACCTTTTATTAATAGAACTTCAGCGAAAAAAGTTTAAGGCATTGTAAACAAGCAAGGTTAATTGTTTTTCGATAATAGTCAAGGTTCACAGATGTATAAAACGATTGACGTAACTTATATGCATTCAACATGACAAAATTACCTCCTATTTGAGGCTCATGATAGTGGGAAAGTCAGTGCTGCAGTTCGTACTAGTCCTCTTATTTTCTGCTGTAAATCAGGAGTGAAATATTCTGGTTTCATATTATGTCATTTCTGGCATGTTCTCCCACCCCTTTTGCATGATCTCATCTTCTGTATCTCCCTTAATCAGCAGCCTATATCTTTTAGGATCGTTAATAAAGTCATTATTAAACAAAATAATAATTAGGAGTATTACAAATTTGAATTATAAGGCACAGATAAGCGAAGAGAGCTCACCAAAAGAATATTGTACATGGCAGGAAGTAGAAGTACTCGTAGAAAAGCTGGCACATACAATACAAAGATCAGGTAAGAAATATGATGTGATCTTGGCAATTACAAACGGAGGTATTATTCCAGCTAGACTGATTGCTCGAGAGTTAGATATCAATCACATACAATTCGTACCTATAAGAAACAAAAAATTGCATGTAGAAGAGATGCTTCCCTTACTTAAGGGTAGGAAATACCTTGTTATTGATGATATATACGATACTGGCGACACATTTTCAAAAGTATTTGATGTAGTAAAAGAATTTGACTGCGACTTTGCATTTCTTATGGCTAGGTATAAAGACGGCAATCTCATATTAGCTGCGAAGATATTAAATCACGAGAAATGGATTGTTTTTCCATGGGAAAGGAAGCGTTACTGACTATAGTCTATACTATATGTTCTATTTAGATCTTTGATAGATAGATCATAGGACAATCATTTGTCATTATCATTATTGAGAATAGAACAACCAAGAATGTTTATAATCTTGGAATTTGAACTTTGATATTGCATCTAGTCAATGGAACGTGCTGCAAGCTTCGAACAAAAAATCAATAGCAATTTAGTTAGTTCATTAGATGACCTTAATTTTTCGATAGAAGATTTAAAAAGAAAGATTGATTTGGCAACAGGCCGGAAAAAGGTTGATCTAGTTGTAAAGAATGCAAATATAGTCAATGTTTTTTCAGGAGAGATCCATAAGGGTAATGTTGCTATCGCTGACGGAATGTTTGTAGGGTTTGGTCAAACAGAAGAATACATGGAATATCACGCCCAAAATGTTATCGATGTTCAAGGAAAATTTATGTGTCCGGGGCTTGTAGATGGGCATATTCATTTAGAGTCTACTTTTCTAGCTCCAAGAGAATTTTGTAATATAGTCGCATTGCATGGGACTTCAGCTGTAATATGTGATCCTCATGAAATAGCCAATGTACTTGGCCTACCAGGTATTGATTATTTTATTGGCTCAACTATTGGATTACCTGTCAAGGTTTACGTTATGATGCCATCATGCGTACCTGCTACACATATGGAAACATCAGGCGCAGTAATTCTTGATAGAGACATACATGAATACATTGGCAGCAACCCTGATCTTGTTATTGGATTAGCAGAAATGATGAATTATCCAGGTGTAATATCTAAAGACAACCAGACACTGTCTAAATTAATAGTAGGAGGATCAAGACCCAAAGATGGACATGCTCCGCTTCTTTCAGGAAAATCATTAGACGCATATGTTATTGCTGGCCTAGGTAGTGATCATGAATGTACAAATCTTAAAGAAGCAATAGAAAAGATACGTAAGGGCATGCACATAATGATACGTCAAGGAGCCCATGAAAAAAACCTACAGGATTTGATTTCTCTTATTAATGATTTCAATAGCTCTCACATAAGCCTTGTTTCAGATGACCGTGACGTGATTGACTTGAATGAAAATGGGCATATGGATTATTTGGTTCGTACAGCTATTTCTTTTGGTTTACCTCCAATAAGAGCAATTCAGATGGCATCTATTAATACTGCTAGGTATTTTGGATTAAAGAACATGGGTGCGATTGCTCCTGGATTCAGAGCAGATTTTATACTGTTAGATAATTTGGAATCTTTTATAATATCGGAAGTTTTCCTTGATGGAAAGAGAATAGACACACATAGTAGTGGCAATGCAGGAGACAAAATTAAAGGAGTGACATCAGACATTCATGTTAATAACAAGTCCTCTCCATCATCACTATCCACTCTACAAAACACCATCCATACCAAAGCACTCGATAATCCGAATATGTTTACTATTCCTAAGTCAACTAAATGCTCAACGTCACTGCTAGTAATAGGAGTTATTCCAGGACAGATCATTACCCAAAAGCGGGTTATTGAACCTAAAGTAAATGAATATCATAGTCCAGTAGCAGACGCCCAGAGAGATATAGCAAAGCTTGCGATTATTGAACGACACCATAGGACAGGAAACGTAGGACTTGGATTTGTTCAGGGTTTGGGTCTACAAAGGGGCGCTATAGCAAGTAGTGTAGCACATGATTCACATAATCTTGTTGCAGCAGGAATGAATGATATGGACATGTTAACAGCTGCCAAACACATATTATCAATTGGTGGAGGTTTAGTCGTAGTCAAGGATGAACAGGTTACTGCAAGCCTGCCACTTCCTATCGCGGGACTAATGTCTGATCAAAGTATAAAATCAGTAATTTCGAACCTCAACGCAGTTAACGAAGCTTGCAGAAAGCTAGGTAATAATGTCATAAAAGATCCATTTATGTTACTTTCTTTTATGTCACTTCCAGTTATACCTTCTTTGAAGTTGACAGATAAAGGATTAGTAGATGTTGATAAATTTGAATTTATCAATTTGTGGGTAGAGTGATTAATTGGCTCTTGTATTCTTCCTTTGTAATACATCCCTTGTAAAGCATGTATCATAGTAGCAGAATTATTCCCATAATGACAAGAGTGGATGCTAAGTCAGTAAAAGAATCTGAATCTACGTTCACCCATCCTAATTTTGCATTTTGTTGTTGTTCTCATTGGGGACATTCTATTTTTCTTTTTCCTAGAATCTTACTTGGGAACGAGTACCAACATCGGCCGAAAGGATTGTGAATCAAATTTGACTTAATTTAAATCCCAAAAACATCATGGTATTAGAGATATTATATAACACCATCGGCCGTCTGTTCCAGAATAAAGGAAGATGGCAAAATCGTAAAGCCATTGGAATATGTTAGAAATAACATGTTGGACCTCAAATAGTGTCAAATTTCACTTAATTCACAATTCCTCTTTGAAAAGGAAAATGAAACTACTAAGGATTATTATACTTAAAGACAATAGATTTTCTTCTTTCTAATTCTCCCTATTCATAATGGTTTAAACTTTTCTAAAAATATTATACCTACAAAGTCAACTCATAAATATCATTAATACACTCTTGAGATACAACGGATATCGTCAAGGGCTTGTGAAGATAACAAAAGCATTCCTTAACATCTTGTTAAATTATATAGTATATAAAACAATGTCAAGTCCTTCAAGATAGTCATCAAAAACTTATTTGTTCACTATATGACAAAATCTGTTTCACTCATCGTTTTTAAAAAGTTAATAAATTACGGGATTCTTGATGAAAGATCATACAAGAAACTTAGTTTTGATGATGTTATCTTTGTCTATATCGACTCTAGGAATCATCAACATATTGTCATTATCTTCGCCATCATCCTCTTTTTCTTCTCCCCAGTATGCATACGCAAAAAACCAAATCGGGAATCCATTGGTCTATCATTTGAGCAGCGACGAGCCTTGGCGAGCAACTGTGGCTATTTCTGATGCTACTACAATGTTAAAATTAAGACATAATGTAACTCTTCTGCTTAGTGTGGAAGGAGTACAAATAGGAGTTAAACATCCTCATCATTACTTGGGATTGGATATGTTAACTAGAAACGTTACGAAGTTTATAGCTGATGGCGGAAGAGTCATCATATGTGAAGTATGTCTGAGAATAGCTGGATATAATAACAGCGACATTATAGATAGAGCCATTATAGGCAAACCGGAGATACTATCTAACCTACTTAGTAATGCTACTGTTATTGACTACTAACGCAAACCTACTAGTCAAAACAATCTTTGTATGAACAAATTCTCATTCACATACTTCAACAACAATAAAAACCAAGATCCACATTAACAACAATAATTCGTCTGTTTCGTTTTGACAGCTTTAACCTGCCACAGTTGTAAAACACTGTTTCAATTTCTAGTACAGGTCCCTACAATCAAATTTCCGATGACAGAAATGGAGTAATGAGATGTCCTAATGGCTCAATAGTCAATATTGGTTCAATCTTCAATTGCAAATGATCAAAATGCACAAGTCATTGGTGGAGGCATTTTACTTATACAATTACCTACCCTGAAAATTAGTCCTTTAGAGGTCAAATAATCAATAATATACACATTTACAAATTCCAGTGTATGATTAGCACACTCAATATACCTATTTGCTCAATGGCAAGCCAAAGTAAAAATAGCTCCTTTTCCATAACCTATTATTAGACTGCAATACACCATCATAGTTTTAGAACCAGTGAAAAGATTTGATGTTTATACCGAGTTCGTTTATAATATATACCTATAGCTGTAGTTTCTTCATTACAAAGAAACAGGGCTAAAATGTAAAAATGAATAGAAAGGTAAGATAAGTAACCTTAGCATAGCACAACTGAAGTTCTGATACAATGATCACTTGATCGATCGAATAGTATGATCAAATAGCATGATCGATAGTACGGCTTCACATAAATATTTGATCTGTTACAACATTGTTATGAAATATAGAAGCAGAACTGACATAGTAGGGTTAATTCTAGAAGCCGCAAATGGTGGAGGAGCTACCAAGACGAAAATAATGTACAAAGC
>JAFAQB010000048.1 GCA_019246625.1 Nitrososphaeraceae archaeon | reverse complement strand
CTTCGCCAGTTGGAGATTTACGTGGTGGATAAGCATCTTCATGGCCATCTACAAAGAACAAGCCTGCACTACTTCCATGAATCTCCTTTGCTGCTGCCAAACATCCAAGAAGAATTGGACAGTCACCACCTATAACTAATGGAAACCTATCATGCTTAAGTGCATTATTAACACTCTTGTATAAAGATTGAATCATCGAAACTAACGCATCATATGCTATTATACCAGAATCTGGATCTCTATCTGTTACAGGTAGAGTAAAAGCAACATCTCCTTCATCATATATTTCACAATGATGACTAAGGACCTGAATCAAACCAGCACTACGGATAGCATTTGGAGCTCTTGCAACACCTCGACCACTCTTACCAGAAGAATTTGTCGGTACACCTATTATACTTAATTTTGGATTTCCTTGTATTTTTCTAGCTAAATCTATTGACAATCTCTAGCCCCTCATCTGAAGCCACCAGTTTCTTTTTTAGACAGTTACATGCACAATATCTATGTATGTTCCTCCTTTGAAAATGCATCTACAGCTTCAAGTGAATCAAATACTCGTTTCCAATTATCGTGAAGTGAATCTTATACTACTAAGTGTTTTGTGCTACACCACTATTTCCTAATTTTGTCTAATATTTTTGGTCAATAAAGCCTCAAATTGCTTTTTCTACAAGAACTAACATATCGCCAGTATTAAATTTAGCATTACTACTACCAACATATGCAGTCATAGTTATACCATCTATGACCATACCTATACCAGTAATACCCAACACATCTTTTATTTTCTCACCAAATATAAAAAATGCGAATATGATAGTAAATAACAGTTCGCCATTGTTTAAAATGGCAGCCTAATATGGAAGAGTTGTAAGCCAATCAGAAACTATACATTGATTATAGGGTAACCTGTTGCACCATTTGGGAAAGGATCTGCTATTTCAGACGTCTGGACCTTTCCAGTCTTATCAGTTGCTCTAGCGGTGATTCTTCTATGGCTCCCATTCAGATTCAGTTCTATAGTCCACAACACCCATGTATATTGTGATAGCGGATCTTTAAGCCGTGCATCTTTCCAAGTAGCACCGCCATCAGTACTTACCTCAACCTTCGATACCCCCCTGTCTCCTGCAAAGGCCACACCTGCAACTGGCACCATTCCAGAAGGAGAAGGTACAACAGCACTCGAAGCTGCTAAATTGTTAAACCTTTGCCTGACAGCCGCGCTACCAGGAATAACTATGAATGATTGAGTATTGTATTTAGCATTATTGGCCCAACCCTTCCTCTGCCAATAACCTTCATAGATACTGTCGACTAATTCAATCTCAGTTATCCACTTTGGATTCATCATTCCGTACAAACCAGGAACGATAGCTCTAACAGGGTAACCATGCTCAGCAGTCAGAGAGGCTCCGTTCATATCATAAGCCAATATACTGCCTTCAAAAAGTCCTCTCTCCAATGGTATTCCAACATCATAGCCATCATAACACCTAAAAACGATGTATTTTGCGCTTGGAATGACCTGTGCCTTCCCAAGTATGTCTTTTAGACGTACTCCTTTCCACACTGCAGTGCTGATTAACTCGCCTCCTATCTTATTGCTTACACATTCAAGAGTGGCAAACTCCTCTACCGAAGGCAGGTTTCTCAGCTCTGTGTAATTTAGTTCAAGTGGCTTTGTAACTAGTCCCTTCACAGTTAGCTTCCATGTACTTGCCATGACTACAGGCACTATGGGATTTTTGTCTATTCTATAGAAGAGATCAGTTGGCGTGATTTCCGAAGCAAGAAGAGGTGCAAGCCTAGGATTCTCAAAGCCTACAGGTGTGGATTTCGCTGATCTCCTCAAGAATTGCGAAAGCAATGATGAATTTGATCGTTGTACTTCTTGTCTAGGTGATATAAGACTACCTAATCCAAAGTAAAAGATAGGTAAAGCGACTGCTAAAGCAATGCCTGCTCGAAGGAATTGTCTTCTCGTATAGCGGATGTCTGTTTGCCCATTAGTTGCGCTGCTGCTAGGAGTAGCGCTGCTATCATGCTGCTCTTTAGATGATATCATTGGTCGCTGACGTGACGGCAGCATTTTTCCATAAAAGAAGGAGCATAAGACAAATCCAAATACAATACTGGGTAAGATAAGGTAAATGCTCAACATTCCTATCGAGCTGACTTTTGTCTGAACATCCGCCTCAGCCAAAGCAAAAAGTAACACTCCTACCAAAAACACAATAACATAGGCTAATATCGAAGATTGTATTGCATTTCTGATATATCCATTTGATCGTAGCCTACCATACAAGGTACCACTAAGTAAGAGTAGACTGATCAAACCATACAGTATGATATTAGCAATAACAGCACCTATTAATGCAGAATATTTAGCAAGTGGACCTAGGTTCTCTACAGCCCGAGATTCAATTTGTCCTGGAGTAAGTGAGAATAAAGTTTGAGATGCAATTTCTGGAAGAAATGATCCACCGGCCAGTAATCTCATAAGTAACGATACTGCTACAGCCATCGCTCCTGCAACAAGCCCAGCGATGAATAACTTTTTTTTAGTGATAGCAGGGCCTAATATTTGGCTCACATGACTCCCTTGGTCGGGGGATGATTTTAAGTTTTATTCCAAATCACGTAAGGTTATAATTCTGAAAAATAAATCGACCATCTCTAATTGCTGCGTGACTAAAATTACTATAATTATTTTTCACTTACAAACCTTATATAACATTGCGCACCATCGCAAAATATGCTTACAAAAATAAGTATGTTAATAAAAATTCTTAGCATTTCAGTTGCAGTACTGCTGCTGTTCACAATAACATCTACACATACAAGCAAGGTTGTAATTTATCCTGCGTCAGCGCAGATGGATAATAACAGCAGCAGCAACAATGTCACCAAGAGTACTATGGATTTAGCCATGTCTGAATTGGCAAGAATACACCTTATGGCAGCCAATGAGGCCTTGATGAAAGGTAACACGACGGCTGCATTTTCTCAAATGAACCTCGCGTATCTGCAATTGTCAATGCTAGGAATGAAAGACATGGGTAGAATGAATGAAACGCAGATGATGAAATTTATGCAAAGTGGGGCAGAACAATCGTCGTCTCCTTCTTCATCTGCTAGTAAGATGATGGTCCCAGAGAATTGCATTATCATACAGGGCGGCATTTTACAATGTCGCGATATTCTTACTGGAAGTTACTCCCTGGCAAAGTGAATCAGATGTATTGTCAATATATCTTATATCTGTCAGATATGCGGTAAAGATAACAACAACCGGTTTAATACAATGTACGAATCCATTAGCCTAATTTAGGTACGACTTTCATTTAGCGCCAACACTATCTTTGGAGTACATATTTGTAATAGTGCAATTCCTAGTTTCAACCGACATCATGCCGCCAGAGCAATCCCCTGATAAAGTTGAATTGTAACCTGGCGGTCCTGCTTCAGTAACACTATACATTCCCATTTGCAATTTTACAGCTGTACCTGCTGAACTACCCGGAAAGGAACTAGGAGAAGGATTGTTGCCATGCACAGTTATTGTAAAATCTGATGGTTTCTTGTTGTCACCACCTTCGTTAACCACCTTTTCAGTTACTATCAATGTTCCTTGTACTGGATTAACTGATGGCAAAGCTGATGAAGATATATTATTTTTAGTAGCTTGTATGTAAGGAACACCATGTTGCATTTTTGCTCCTGTTATTTCAGCATATGATAACGGTAGTAATAGACTAACGCTATCTTTTATATTCATAGTTGAACTGAGAGAAGAAGAAACCAGCAGTATAGGAATAATTAAAATTATGATCAATGTGATTACAGCTAGTTTTGCAAATGACATAACTCTTACAAGGATATGGTAGTATTTTTCTCTTTCTTTAAATGTTATTTTTTTATTAATCAACATCTTCCAAAAAACAGTAATATAGTTTTACTAATCGGTATGAATATTTTCATAGATTATATTATGATATATGCTGGTGATGTTATGATACCGAATAAAAGTGGCTGGTGTCAAATATGGTTTTGTCTTGTTCTAAGTTATCTGTTTAGCTGTGCACTTCCAAACAATACAGAGAAATCCTTACACCAGATCAAAGCCATGTTGTGTTTTGCCAGGTCTGTTCCAACAGGTATTATATTGTAATTTTGATTTCCGTTGTTTGCTTTCAACTTGCCAAGGTCTATAAAATTAGAAGCGGCTTTATCAGTAGCAAAATTAACGCAGAACACGACATCGATGCATACATACAATTACTCCGTCACGATGGCAACATGACCCTCGTTGGCGCACCAGACAAGCCTCATGCTGTAGCAGCCTTTAGTCTTATATTCAAACGTCGCAGCCTCTCTGGCTCTAACATCCGAGGTATTGCCGAAACGCAAGAGATGCTTGACTTTTGCGGCAAAAATAACATCACCGCTGATGTTGAAGTCATCCCAATACAGAAGGTCAACGAGGCTTACGAGAGACCCTCCAGTACGGATGTAAAGTATCGCTTCTCCATTGATATGGCCTCTCTCAAATAAATCATAGTAACGCGATATTTGGATTCGCTTCTAGCCTTTTTTATTGGCTATTCCATAGAATATATCATTTTTGTTATGTCTCCAGCCGTAGATTCTCTATCTGAAGAGGGTATCCTCAACCACCTCTGCTTGTCAATTCTTACCTGTCTTATTTAGGGAATCTCTCATATATTGTCACAAGTATCTTATCATTAGAATTTAGTTGTTGGTGAACATGGATAAACAACAGCATGAAGAGGAGGAACGTACGCTTGATTTAGTAATTATAGGAACTGGTACTGCAGCTTCTACAACCGCGGCAGATTGCAGTTCTGCTGGCTGGAGTGTGGCTGTAATAGACTCACTTCCATTTGGCGGAACGTGTGCTTTACGCGGATGTGATCCAAAAAAAGTGCTTGTCGAAGCAGCTAAAGTAATAGATTCAAATCAAAGGCATGAAAGCAAGGGTATAATCGGTTCAGAAGCAATTCACATTATGTGGTCTGATTTGATAAGGTTTAAACACACCTTTACTGATCCTTTCCCAAAAAATAGAGAGGATGGTTACATTAATGCAGGGATTGCGCCGTTTCATGGTCACGCGCGCTTCATTGGTCCAACCACTGTTAAAGTGGAAAAAGTACATAGCAATTCGAATAATAATGATAATACAACTATCCTCAATAGTAGGCATATTCTAATAGCTACAGGTTCAAAACCTATGAATCTAAATGTTCCTGGTTCAGAGAACATCATTACTAGCGATCAATTCTTAGACTTTGGATATGACAGATTACCTGACAGAATTGTATTTGTCGGAGGTGGATATATTTCATTTGAGTTTGCACATATTGCTGCACGAGCAGGAGCAAAGGTCACAATTCTACATCGTGGTAAAAGACCTCTGGAACACTTCGATCCAGACCTTGTAAACAGATTGGTAGAAAGAAGCAGAGACATAGGAATTGATGTCAAATTAGGGTCAGAAGTCAAGAGCATTGATAAGTTATCATCAATATTGTCCTCGTCGTCATCACCATCAACGATGAGATCTAGCAGTCATAGTCATAAGCTAATTGTGCATTATTCTTCTTCATTAGATAATTCAAAACATGGTGGGAACAATGATGAAATGTCAAAAGTACAAGCCGACATGGTGGTACATGGTGCCGGTAGGGAACCGAATATTGACACACTTGATTTGAATGCAGCCGGTATAGAATATACTCATAAGGGCATAACAGTAAATCAATATCTGCAAAGTGTTTCAAATCCAGCTGTTTACGCGGCAGGTGATGCTGCTGCCAATATGGGCCTACCACTAACTCCTGTAGCAAGCTATGATGGGGCTGTTGTAGCCAATAATTTAATCAAAGATAATACTCTGAAGTCCAATTATACTGGCTTGCCCAGTGTAGTGTTTACTATTCCTCCTCTTGTTTCTGTAGGTATGCAGGAAAAAGAAGCAAAAGAAAAAGGACTACGAGTTAAAATTAACTATCAAGATACTTCTGGCTGGGCATCATATAGGCGGGTAGGTGAAACCTGTGCAGCATTTAAGATACTAGTAGATGAAGATACAAACAAAATATTAGGGGCTCATATCCTAGGTCCCCATGCTGATGAAATTATTAACATATTTTCAATAGCTATTAGATTAGGGCTCACGACAAGGGATCTTAACGATCCTATACTTTACACTTACCCAACTAACTGCTCAGACATACTTTATATGCTATAATAAATTCGTGTGGATTTGAGCTCTGGCAAGATATCAAAAATGAGACCATTTGGACATGCTCTTCAATACAGCCTTGAAAATGCTAGGATTAATGATAATGAGAATGCTGATTATGCATTATGGATAGAGGAAGACTATTGTTCACCACCATTGGCTATGGAAAGAGAAAGTGTACTGGATCAATATTTTAATGATATTGATACTGATTTGTTAGATAAATTGCCAGAGGAAATGCGAACAATGATAATGGCTTATACTAATGTATTAGATGAAAAGATATCTTCGTTATTGATATCAGATGAGGATTTTGAAAATAGGTATATGCAGACTATTATGGATTTGGTTATTGTATAGCACAGATAGGCTCATTCATTGCAGAGCTCAAAGATGCTCAAAAGATAATCAAACGATGATAAGAAGATGAATAAAACAAGAGGTATGCATAACATTGTTGAGGCCCTGTCAAGTTAGCATACTGCTAAAGCTCAATTAGACAAGACTGGCAAGCGCCAACAGTTTCCGCTGAGCATTTCTTGATGGCTGCTTTATGCATTCATATACTCACGTGGTCTAGGTTTAACTTGTAAAATAGCAAACCTACTCCCCCTCCCCTGCATGAGTTCCATTTCTTATAAAGAACTTTTCTATATCTTTCACACGGCGAAGGAAAGATAGACTCGATTCAATCTCTGCAATCCTACTTTTTAGATAGACCTTTAGCATTATCTGTAACTCATTTACTTAATGAGAACAAACATGGTCTTACTGCCACTGAATTAGCTGAACAGCTGCATATGTCAGTTCCTACATTATACAGGTTAACATTAGAAATGCACCAGTTAAGGCTGCTTGCAAATGAAAAACATGGTAGAAGGAATGTATTTAAAATCTCGCGGTCAGCTAAAGTATTACTTCCTTCTGCATATTCAAATGCAAAGACAATTTTAGAGTCCAAACAATCAAAAATAGACCAACAATTATCCATGACAAAATCTGTACTTGAAGACTACAATCTATCTCTTAGTCCACGAGTAGCTGAAAGTATTGTATTCTCTACACTCAAACAGAAAATTAATGAATATTTGCCAAATGGTATTAGATACCGTGACGTAAGTTCATTAAAAACAGTGTTAAATGAACGTGTGAGGTTCGATCTTTATCTTGGTACTAATCAAAAGTATGTTGCAATAGAACTTAAGATATTAGAGACACTTAGAGGCCTTAGAGAGCGAATTGGCACTCTTTCAATGATAGATGTGATAATGAAGAGAGGGGGTTTTTCTGGGATCATAGTAGTATATATCATCTCCACATTAGGCGGAAAGTGGTTTATAGATGAAGAGACGGTATCAAATGCAATTACCCGCATTCCAAGAAATACAGTATTAGTACCTATAATATCAAAGGCTGACAGATACCAAATTCTTGACACTAATTTTGTTGACCAACTTGCATGTCGTATAATGGAAAAGGTACAGGAGATGTTGTCTCTCAAATGAATGATAATAGCAATAATAATGATAATAACAGAGCACCTACAGTAAGAGAACTCTACAGGACCTTGACACATATACAAACTCATCTAGTCTAATCTACAGAGATTGCTACTGCCTGTTTATGTCCTAACTTGTTTACTTTGAGCAATCTATTTGGGGTTACTAGAGGAGAACGTGACTATGACATTGCAAATGCCATACATGATATAATGAGTCTAGCTCTGCCATCTACAATATTATCTCATTGGCGATATGGTAGGAGTAAAGAATACGAGAATATATCTAGAACCATACAAAGAGATTCAGCAAGCATTATAGAGCAAGCAATATCTGATAAAAAAGAATGGATCAAAACAGAAGGAAGACAAGTCCCTGAGAATTTTGATGATAGTGTTAACGATAGATTTCATGCACTTTTGATTGGTTTTGCAAAGCGGATAATGAGAAAATATGAGCAGCCAAATCGAGCTATAACTGAAATCACAATTACCAATACTAAAAATTTTCATGAAGGACGTCTTGATGCAATCCTAGAATATTCTTATGGCTATGGTGTGATTGACTGGAAGGCCTATGATATAGATCAAGTAACAAGCAACGGACATGAAAAATGGCAGCTTCTATCTAATTTGCTTTTGGCAAACTATCGATATACAGGTAATGAAGATAACTGGAGCAAGTGTATCTTTGGCTCGGTGATCTATTATACTGGGGCATATATACCACGGCTACCTCTAAATCAAGATACTATTTCAAAAGTCAAAAACAGCAGAACATTTGACCATGATATTTTATGTGGCAAATCTCCAAGGGCACAAAAACCTCAATTCTGTCCTGTATGCGACACAGGAGCAGAAGCCTGTTCTGATTGCAGATTTTACCGTGAAGATTATAAATTAGCATCTGAGGGAAGATTTCCTACCAACTACGAGCAGATAAGAAACTTTCTAGTCAGCAAAAGGTATGAGACCCTAGAAGAACGTGCAGGAACACACAGGCACAAATTTGTAATAGATATAATGATTGACAAAATAGGAGAAGAATCCGCGTTACAGCAGCTTGAGAAGGCAGGAATAATACATCGTGGATATAGGGTTTCTACTAGTTCATGTTCGTCCGGGAATAATACAACAACAATTATACTGACAAGAGATTATGATTGTCTTCTTTTTAGAACTTTCATAGAACCACGTCAAATAATTAGAATCATATCTAAAGAAGATGGCATTCCTCTTTTAGCCTGTATAAGTGAGCGTGGAGTGGTCAACGAAGTAAATAGAGGACAAAACCATATAGAGCTAGTTGTAGATGTTTATCACAAAGCATCAGTCAAGCGTTCTAAGCAACAACTCCAAAACAATCTTCTTCCTATTATAATCATACCAGACGAAATTAATCTAACTCGTAGAATACTACAACCTATGAATACATTCCACAGATTAGCTGCCAACATTCTTTTACCTGCAGGATACTTTGACAATGGTTCTTCATTTTGACTCGGAACAGCTTCGAATAATGAATTGGCGTTCCTCAAGTGGAGATATTGCAGCTGTAGTCGGCCCACCAGGATGTGGCAAGACAACTGTAGGTAGCGCTCTAGCTGTAAGGATGATAGCAGAGGGTATTGCTAATAGAGTTCTGCTAGTAGCATATACCAATGCTGCAGTAAATGAATTTGGGCGAGAGCTTTGTAACATATTAGGTCCACATACAGCTCAAAGATTATGTTTAAGAACAGGTAACCCTGCTGGGATTGATCTTTCGATTCCTATTCATTTTAGCGTTCAAGCTGACGACATTAGGAGTAGGAGGATTATACTCTGTACCACTTTGTCACTTAAGCGATTAACTTCAACAATGAGATTTGATAATATGATCATCGATGAAGCAGGAATCAAAAAATTACAGCATTTGCTATTGCCATTTCAGTATGGGATAAACCAGACGGTTTCACACATTTATCAAAGTGAAATAGCAAGTACTATCGATAATATTATAGATTTGGCATCTTACTATGGAATTGTTGCGACAGTTGTAGGAGATCCAAAGCAGTCAAAACCAGTAGGACTTTCATATTATGATAATAGTGCTATTGAATGGGTGATAAAAAAGGCTCACTGGGATACCCTGCATATAACTCATAGACTGCCAGACCGGCTTTCTGGACTTGTCAATGAATTTGCTAGTTATGGGGGTTTAATATCTGCGCAAGAAGTTGCATCTAGGAGATTAACATTGCAACACTTACCAGATATAGAATACCGTAACATTATCGACCCTAGCGAGGTTATAACATGGGTCAATATTAATAAGGGAAATGAAGAAGCTATAGGACCGACATCTTGGGCAAATGAAACTGAGGCTAGAGCATGTGCAAAAATATGTCATCATCTGAGAAGAATTACACGTAAGAAGTCTATAGTAATCATTACACGCTTCACAGCTCAAAGAATGTACATACAAGACTATCTTTATAGAATAGGTCTTGATAAAGACATTAAAGTAAGTACTACTACAGGTGCTTTAGGGACTCAGGCAGATATTACAATATTTTCACTAGTAAGAAATAATCCAGAAAGACAAGTTGGAGCAGCTGGAACACTACAGGATCTTAATGTTTCCATATCACGCTCAAAGGAGAAACTAATAATCATTGGTAACTTTGATATGATGCTTTATGGATGGACATCATTGCCAAACCAAACAAAACATGGTTACAAAAGTGCAGCTAGGAGTTTAGCACGCTTGGTAGATACTAAATACGGTAAAGTTATAGATGCGCCAAAGATCTTAGTTCGTTAGTTGTTTTATTTTATAGCATTAGCAAATTGTACTCATCTTCCTTGATATTCATTAACATTCGGTCAAATAAATCGCATTTTCTTCTCTTAATGCATATTTGAAACTATTACAGGATTGTATTTCTCTGTTAATCTCGTTATCTGACGAATAGGAACGTTTTTTAAAAACATTAGCAAGAGGTTAGACAGAATAGGTGCTATGTTAGCAAAAGGACTTTAGAGTCAATCGCGTTCGAGAACGACAGTAGAGAGGCTATCGAGAGTGACACCTAATGCGTTGACTGCATGGTCTTGACAGAAATTAGCAGCACATCATACGAGTCCTAAGAAGTTCACTTGCATAATGAACTTACATGAAGAAGCAGATCATGTGCTTTTTGTAGCACATCAGCTTAGATACTAGTACAGGGCATAGCACAAATCTAGGTAGTATCCTCTTTATCGTGCTGTTACTGGCTTTCATATTTTCCTTCTACCTTATCTTGTCCTTGTCCTTTTAATGTATCGACCAGATAAATCAGCAATGTAAAGCCAAATCAGACAGAAGAAATAGCATTTACATATCATCCGCTGCAAACCTTTGCACATGTATATCATATGCATCAAAGAAAAGTGCTAAGTGGCAATGAATGGACTGGATGGCTACGTAGGATGAGGAGTTGTTTTGAAGTTGGCTTGGTTAGAGTCAGATCAAATTATTAAGGCACAGTACATTAAACACCTAGAGCGAGAGTAGATTATCATGGTGATGGTGGCAGTATGATGTTTATTCTCCTTTCGAGTCTATGTAGAAAAAGTTCCATTATGATAAACCTTATCTTTGACATAATTCTTTAACAGCAAACAGACTAATAACAATGTACATAAAGAGAGTAGTAATAATATTTTTTATAACTATTGCAATTGGAAGCTCATTACTAGGAATAACAAATTTTGTCAACATCATCTACAATCGACAAGTGTTTGCCACCCCTGTGGATACTGCTACTACTGCTACTACCACCTCTAATGAAAAAACAATTGTATATCAGGGGTTAATTGCTTCAAGTCCATCACGTCAGGTTAAACCTTTGCCAAATGAACATCTCCAAACAATAGTGATTTTGCCTTTTAGAAGTGATGGCTCAATCTATAAAGGAACTTTAACATTTACAGCGACCAAACCAGTAGAAGTATCACTTAGTCATAGAATTCCTATAGATAATACGATACTTTCACGATTGGATATGCAAAAATATGGAAAACTATTTGTACGTCAGTTGACCGCCTTTCCAGGAAACTTAACCACTCCATCAAGAATTATACCAGATTACAGAGGAAGTACATCACCATATTTCTCTGCATCTCTTCCTTTTGTAGCTAGTTCAATTACGCTGCGTACAAATGGAGAGCCGTTTATTGCTGCTTATGAAGTAGCTGCCGATATAGTTAAACCTACAATAATCGAGCACCTTGAGAATGCTACTAGTGCTACCACAAAGACATTGACAGGTCGGTAATCCAAAGAAAAGCCCATAATAAATAAATAGATATCAAAATGATAGCAGAGGAGAAAATGTGAGTAAGCTTGAAGGAAAAATTGCAATCATAACTGGCGGAAATAGCAGCATAGGCCTTGCCACTGCAGTGTAGTCTGATTAGAAATACTTAATTAGATAGCATTAAACTCTATTTGAGTAAAAGGAATACGGACAAAGGATATCGTCAGGAGGGCAACAAATTGCTCGTGGATATTTTGGGCTTGGCGACTGGGATATTATTGTTCATTTGACTAGCAGCGCTGATTTTCTAGTGTATATAGGCAAGAAATGTTGAAACGTTCGCTGGTGGTGTCCAGATCACTACTCCAATTTCCCTTTATCTCTCTTTGGAGACTCTTTTTTCTGCTTGTTGAACTCCGTATAGCCCTCTTCTGTTATTTCTTCAACAGTTTCCTCGAATTTTACTCCTAGTGAATGAATGGTCTGATTTTGAAATTCTCCTTTAATCTCGTCTTATTCTTCTTTCCTTGGTCCATTCACGAATGATGAGGATGACTGTTGCTCTTCCTCTAATGGTGTATGTTCTTTAGTATTAGTAGCAGCGGGAGATTGTCGTTGTTGTTCTTCTACTCCCTCTGCGGATCCTCCTCCAATACTTGTCTCTGATGCTGTAGTCCATAGACTTGTTCCGCAATTAGAACAGAATTTTGCAGTTCCTATAGGAAGCTTTGAACCACATTCAGGACAAAATTTCATATATTCATGGTTGAGGGTTAAAATTTAAGGATTACTCAAGCGAATTGATAGAATATCTTTCGTTTATCTCCAAATAATGCTTTATTTTGCATAGGTTTAGCTTTTTATCATTCATAAAATCTGAAGGGTGCTTGCCTTGAATGGTGTTGCTTGAAATTACTGACTAAATGTTATCTGTCTTTTTTAATATAGAACATATAACAGCAGCAAGTTAGAACAAAGATTTTGAAGCTATTTCTTATTTTTGCTTGAACGTCTAGGATTGTATGACTTTTTTACCCTCTTATGCTACAATAACTTAACTAAACTTCTCTTCAACGCCGTAATATACACTAGATTTTTCAATCAATCCATTATCACTGTTGAATTCAAATGCTTCCATTACCGACCATTGTATTTTATTATCAGGAGTGCCAATATATTCGAATATTACTTTGTTCTTTTTCAAGAAATAGTCTACTGAGATGAACTTTAGGTTTGAATATTTCTTTAAACCAAGAGAAAAATATTCTTCTAACTCTTTTTTGTTTGTGATTGTTGCTGAATTCCGATCAGGATATACTGATTTTATTTTGGGACTGCGGAATAATATATTGTCAGAGTAAAGAGAAAGGATTTCTTTTATATTATGATCATTCCATGCTTTAGTCCATCTATCTATATGCTCTTTTACAAATATATCATCAATTTTCATAGTCTGATTGAGACTAGTCCTTCTTTATCAAACTTCGGAAATACCTTCTGTGCAAAATATGGTATTATCAGTTGTAAGGGAATCAAGGTTCCTAGCTCAGCATACATGCGATAATTATTCCTATATCGTTGGTTTATGATGATGATAATATCGATACTCCTATAGTATGATTTTGTGGGTGGTTGCACTTACATACACGAGTACCAATGCCATGTAATGAAAACTTGTGATGGCATGTATGATAGTTGCAAATTGGTTCTGTTTTCTGGCCAAATACATCAATAATCTTTGTTTGCTCTTGCTGTTCTTGTTGTTCTGTTATCAGCTCTCGGCTGTGTGATTGTTCTATTATTGCAGGTTGTGGATATTTTTCTAAAAATGTATGCTTAGACATTACTAATGGTTCTAATCGAGCTTTCTCTATCTTCTCTTTCTTCCAATGACAGCTGTAGCAATAGCCACATCTTACACATGCAAATCGTGTTCTGTTTCCACAGGATTTACACTCATTATATCTTAATACCAGAGTATCTCTTAAGTAATCATGTGGCATATGGTTATTCTAACTTTCCTTCCACCAAAGGTCTTATTGGAACTTTGTCTTTTCTGACTCTGAGTTTATTGAATATGTCTGCAGACTGTGAAGACTCTTCTATCTCGATACCTATCTCGTTTTTTATTGCATCTCTTCCTTCTCTTGCACCTACAAGTATTATTTGCGCATTTTGGTAGTCTATAAATTTTGTATCTTTAGCAAGAGACACAAAGTTCTCAGTTTCGCTAAATTCATCCAAGACTTCCTGTGGATATTTTGGAGGCTCTTCTGTGGTTGGAAGATTTGATGATTTGGGTACTTTGGGGTTGATAACCGAAATGATATAACTTGCTTCTTTTTTTATACCTAATTCTATTTGAGCTTCTCCTGGTTCCTTTGGCATTTCAAGAATATATGCAAGCTCTGCATGGTTTTGATTTTGATGATGTTTTGCTATTATTATTGCATACTTTCCTTCGCCAACTGGCCTTGCAGCATCTCCTTTCCTAAATTCATCTGAAAATAGTTCTTTTGTAAGCTCGTTAGGATCTGTAAAAACACCACCAACTCTAGCCCAATATCTTTCAGATGCTCTATCTTCTGTTTTCCTAATCTCTGGAAGTGATTTTTTGCCTATGACAAAAAGTCTGTATAACTGGTTCTTCTTGCTATTGTTGTTATTATTAATTTCTTGTTCAGGTGTAGTTACCATAAAGAATCGCCTGACATCTTCAATACCTTTTACCTCTTCAGCAGCTTTCTTGGGCCTATAAAAGAAGTATATATCACCTTGTTCTAGAATGTCGGCATCCATACCACTACTGTTATTATTACTATAGGCATTGATTTGTTTTTCCTGTTGACTCATATCCGATCTCATCTCTCTTAATATAGTAATAGTGACAAGTTGCATTCTTGGCAAACATGCGATAGCCTGTCAAAATCAGATGATAGCGCCATCATATCATGGCAGCGAGGACATTCTATTTCCTGCTCTATATTATTATTATGTATGATTCCCTTGTTCTCTTCCTCTTTTTCTTCTTTATTTTGCAAAGGATTAACGTGCTCTTGCTGATGCAGCAGTAATTCCTTGCTCATTTTTATTTTCCACAACAGGTTTCACGTGTGTTCTTAATATAGTGTGAAACACTATGCAGAGAGGGAGAGGATAATACATACAGTATGATACATATTTGGTACTGTATATTACGATCAATTCCCCCCTCCTCCCTGCCCCAAAGTAGCTTCTCTTGTTATATGTAAGACAAAGTAGATGCATCAAGTCAACAAAAATTATGTCTGGTGTCAGCGATTTGCAGCTAGAAGACCTACCAGGAGTAGAACCACATTTAATAAGCAAGCTCAAAAGAGCTGGAATACAATCAGTATTAGATTTAGCTGTATCTGTGCCACATGAGCTTGCAATAGGAGATTATGAGGGTAATGGAATAGCAGCTGACGTAGAAACGATATCAGAACTTGTAATGAGGGCACAAAAGGCTCTTACTGATTCTGGCATCCTTACCAAGGAGTTCTGTACAGCTGATGAGGTCTTGGAGAGAAGAAAATCTCTTGTCAGATTTACAACAGGGTCTGCTAATTTAGATGCATTCTTGAAAGGTGGAGTAGAGACCCAAGCTATAACAGAGATTGCTGGGGAATTTGGCTCAGGAAAGAGCCAGATATGTCATACATTATGTGTAACTGCCAATCTTAGTAAAGGAAAAGGGAAGGGAAGAGGAAAAGGCCTAGATAGTATAATATTCATTGATACTGAGAATACTTTCCGGCCCGAGAGAATTCACCAAATAGCTGAAGCTCGAGGACTTGATTCAGAAGAAATAATGAAAAGAGTATTTGTATGTAAAATAAATAATAGTGCTCAGCTTGAAGCCATAATAAGAAATCTAAGTAAATCTATAGAGCAGTATAGAGCTAAACTTGTTATTGTTGATAGTATCATATCACTTCACAGAGCAGAGTATCCTGGAAGAGAAAGTCTAGCTGAAAGACAGCAGAGACTTAATGTTATGCTGCACAAGCTCGTAAGATTAGCAGAGATATACAACATTGCAATAATTGTAACAAATCAAGTTCAATCCCAGCCAGATAACTTTTTTGGCAATAGTAATAGTGGAGCTGATTCAACTCGAGCATCAGGTGGTAATATAATGGGCCATGCTTGTACATACAGGATTTTCCTTAGAAAGGCAGGCCATGATAGTAGAATAGCAATAATGGTTGATTCACCATATCATCATGCATATGACCAAGTGAGGTTTACAATAAGTGAAAAAGGAGTAGAAAATGCTGCTGCCGCTGATGAAGGGAATAAGAAGACACTAGAGAGTAGCGAATCAGGATGGTAATGATATAATACTATGAGTACAGGCGATATACTAAAAACATTCACTCAACAGGAAAGAGATTATCCTGACCCACAGACACTTCCAGTTCCTCCGTCTTCTCAGCAGTCAAGTCCTCTTGTAACATTATCTGAATTAATCCCTTGCAAATACATTTCAACGACAGCAAGAATAGTTTATTTAAAGACCATTGAAAGACAGGATGCTCTTGGAAGCAAGATGATATTCTCTGGAATAGTAGAAGATTCCACTTTCAAGGTTCCTTTTGTAAGTCATAAAGTACAATACCCTTTGATAAGAAACTCTATTTACAAATTCAACTCTGCATACATACATGAATTTCCTTTAGATAAATCACTTGTACTTGTCATAACAGAGCATACAAAGATAGATGCCAAAAATCTTGAGGATTACAGAGACTTTATCTGGAATCCAACAATAGACTCGATAAAAAGGCCAGTTAGAAGCCTTACTTTACAGGGAGTAATAACTACAATACATAGTAATTCTGGGCTGGTCAAAAGATGTAATAAATGTAGGTCAATAATCTATGATTTTTGTCCCAATAAGTGTCTTCAACAGGAAGGCTGGAGTTGGGACCTTAGAGTATCTTCCAGACTATATGATGGCTCGGGCTCAATTAAGATGGTATTGACAAAAGATATAGCTTCAAAAGTGTTGCACAGAAATCTAAGCGAATTAATTATGCTTGCATCACAGGATAATAACAATAATAATAAATCCATCACACAAAACCATAACAATAACAATACCCAGCTTCAACAACAGCCATCTTCAGTATTTACACTAAAGATTCCTGACACCATTGATGTAATAGAGGCAGTAACAGA
>JAFAQB010000402.1 GCA_019246625.1 Nitrososphaeraceae archaeon | reverse complement strand
AGTTTTGTTGTAGTCTATGGGGATAAAGCCTTCCCTTAGTTTTCTAAAGTCATCAGTTAGAAACCAGCCATACCTTTCTTTGTTCAGGTAGATATGTCTTACTTTGTTATTGACATTTTCGTCATAAACATCCTCACTTTTGTCAACTAATCCAATTACCTTTAGCTCAAGCATAGTCTTTAAGGCAGTAGGCTTGCTTACGTTAAGAGATTGCATTATGATGTTTGTATTTAGAACTCCATTGTGATTCAGCAACAAATCAAATATTTTGACTCTGTCTATATGAGCTGTGGATAACACTATTTTTATAAGAAGTGGTACATCTTCTACGGCTAGATAATTTCTACCTGTAAGAAGCGCATGTCCGCGATCAACATTCTTTAGTAAAGTGTATGCTCTATCTGCGTTTTCCACCAACGAGACGCTATATGCATAGTCTGAGCCTTGGCCTTCTTTTGAGTCCCACGTGATCGCAGGTTGTCTTAAATGTGCCAAGAGTATTGCAAGTCGTCTAATACATTCCAAAGCTTTGGCTTTGTCATTTTTCCTGTCTGCCTCTACCTTAATTAATTGTAGCTGTGATGGCTGTAGCTGTTCCTCTTTATCATCGCCCGATTTACTGGAAGTAGCGCCTTCATTAACACTATTATTATTAATACTAACAGTTGTTGCGTATGGATTGATTTCAAACCACTCTAGATAATCCGTTAACGCATTTTTAATACGCTCATATCTTACATTGAAAGCATCCTTATTATCTTCTAATGATAGATCCTGCTCTGTCCTATCGACTGAAGGTAATCTTAAAAAATAAAGTTTTGCACCTAGATTTCCTAATAGTTTGTATACCTTTCTTGGGACATCGACTGCAGCGCCGATCCAAGTAAACATAATCGGTTCGTCATATCCTCTGTGTCCATGTGCACCTGAATCACTAGATAATCCTTGACCATCTGCAACTCTTGTAATAATTCCCAATATTACATGCAAGTCTTCGTCTTTGGCTGTAAACGTCGGAGATAGTTCTGGAGTCAAAAAGATGTTGTTCTTTAACTTGGGAAGTAAGTCTATCTCTCGTAATTCCTCTTCAGTTTTTACAGAAGTGGTATGAGAAACAAATGACTTTGCAGTAAAGTTGTCTGTAAAGAAAGTATTTGGCCATTGCTTTAGCCGTCCTATTATTGCAGTCTTGTATGAGCTTGGAGGGCCAAGTAAAATCCCAATAAAAGGCAAAGTACAATCATGTATATTTAGAACTCTTAGTACTGATAACTCGAACTCAAGGCCAACCCAAATCTCAGGCATCTCTTTTTGAACAACTTGCTGCAGGATCTGATATTTCTCAACAAGCTTAGCTTTCCATTCATCAAACGTAATATTTTTGTTGTCAGACTTTAGTTTCTTAACTTCCTCTACAACCTTCTTCTTCTGCTTTAATTCTCTACTAACAAACTTTCTTTCCTTGTTCTTCCTTTCCTCTTCACCTTGTTGTTGGATATCGATTATTCGCTCCCAATTATTGTCGAGTACATCTATTAGCATTAAGATGTGGTTATTGTTAATCCCTTTTTTTCTAGCACAATCAGAGAACGACTTAATAGTTTTGTTCCAATCTTTGTATATCGACGAGACTATTGTTTTTTTGTCATATTTATGGTTCAAACCAACTATAATACAACAAGCCTTTACTGTAAATGATGTAAGAATCTGCTCTTTTTGCAAAGTATCATTAATAGCAAGCGCGATAGTATCTTTACCTGAATCTTTTGGAGTACTGTGCTCTTCATTGTTTGGAACACCCAACTCTTCTCCAAGTGTATCACCCATTATCGTATATCATCTCCAAGAAAAGACAGGGTTAGACCACCGCCCGTCTTGAAAAATAAAGGGAGAAGGCATTGGAATTATGCGGGAAATATATTGTACCTTGTATCATTTCCTGATCCAAGCCTTTGAATTTTAAGCAAGTTACGTCCTTCCATTAAGAATGCATCTATCTGCTCGGATGTCCTTTTACTTACAATCCAGTATTTTTCTTGACCTATATTGGGATCTTTTATTGTGTATTGAAATCGCTGTATCTTCTTTCCATCAAATTCCTGTTCCACTGGTTGTATTTTCTCTGGGTCAAATAGCCACAGGAATTTTTCACCAGGATGAACACTTTGGAACTTGCTTGATTTCCGTCTTAGCTCCTCATTTCGTTTGAGGTTCTCTTTTGCTTTCTCGCTTAGTTCTTTTATCTTGTCTTTCTCTTCATCTTTATCTTCTATCATTTTTTTATATACTACTCCTATATTTTGGCAAATCAGCTTACTTTCCAGTAAGGATAGTAATTCTCAACCACGCCACGTGAAGGCTTTGCCGTGTGGTCGCAAAGATGTGTAACTAATACAACTACATGTCTGGTACTCCCGGCTGTGAACTCTCCGTTACTATCCTGTCGTTATTATCTGCCAGCCTTGTGAGCTTATCATTAATTTCATTTAGTTTACTGTCCTGCTCTGCCAGAACCAAAAGCCTTGATTCAAATCTGTTCAAGGGATTAAGAATATCATTTATGGACTCTGGAGTAGGTTTCTTTTTAGTAGAATATCTTCTTTGTCGTACTCTGCAGACAGTATCCTTTCCAATAATGTATTGATTAGCCAGTTTTTCTCCGTTGTCATAATCCTTGTTGCAATTCAAATTAGACTTGTCACTTCCTACGTGAAGAGACTTCGTCTGGCAAGATGTCGCTGTCATCGCACCTGTCACCGGATATAAGTACAGAATAATCATCTTTGTCATACCTTATCATCTCTGTTGTTTCGGGAGGAAGAGAGGGAGAAGGAGGAGTTTCATTCAAAAGAAATTCTTCATATATCTATGACATTTGTGGTTATTAAAGAATGTCAAGAGATCCATTGTTGTTCGCAGCAGAATACCAAGTACTACAACAATGAATATCTTCACGCGTTTGTAGAAGTAGTATGGTAGTAAAAGAAAATGAGTCTGCTAGAAGAATTTGCTGTCGTGGTGACAGATCAGGGATATGATAAGAGATTTCCCTTCTCTATAATAGCTTGTTTAACTTCGGGTAGCCGATCTGGAGGAAGAGGATCTCCTGCGCCAAGTAGGCTATCTCTAGTTACTAACATAGATAATTCTTCTTCTGAAAGTTTTTCCGAACCTTTTGGTCTCATGGGCAATACCATATAATGTATATCTGCAGTGATATCATATACTCTAATCTCTACGTCATCGTCTAATTTCAAACCATAATCGGCTAAATACTTTCTGGGCTCGTTAATGATCCTTTGTTTGTATTCTTTACTTACGTACCAAAGTGGCGGTTCTCCCAGATATTCTCTAGGATAACACGAGCAAAGAGTACAAACTGCTACATTACGAAGCTTCTCAGTGTTTTCTAAGATCTCTAATCCGTTCGGGTCGATTATCTCTTTGTCCTTTGCATATATAACTGATGGATCCCATCCAAGAATCGCTTCTTTTGGAGCTATTTTGAGTAATGCCTTAAAGTCAGGATCGACCCATGCTTTGGCAACAACTCTAGCACCTGTAATTGGTGTTCGCCCCTTCATTTGTTCATAGTGTCGTTCAAAGGCCCTGCTCATTACCATACTATCGCCCAATGT
>JAFAQB010000358.1 GCA_019246625.1 Nitrososphaeraceae archaeon | reverse complement strand
ACGATTAATGCTATAGCGATGAAGGCTGATGCTACAGCAACAATTGATATTCTTCTTGTTAAGTTCAATTCGTAATGCATAGTAAAACTATATTATTATCATAGTCTTATAAGTTGGTTGAAGGGCAGGGCTTAGTTAACTTAACCTCCATCTATTATTAGTAGGAGCAATTGACAATCTATCAAAGTTTCAGAAATTCAGCAAGCTCAAAGCATCATATATAGAGTACGATAAGTTTGAAAAGTCTAATCTACGTGTGGGATATTTCTGCTACAACTGTATTTATTGGATTAACGTTAGCGGTGGAAAATGTCTGCTCGTAGAGGAAAATGGTCCGGATGTATTAGGAAAAGTTTCAGAAGTTATTGCTCCAAATGGATGCTGTGCAGGTTATGAAGCTAATTACGACAAGCTACATTACACTAGAAATCCAAGCGAGGCTCCAGGAATCGATACTGAGAAAAATAAAGATAAAGTAACGACCGCAGACATAACGTGAAGACTGCCCAAGAGGCGGATTCAGAGATGGTTTTGGCAGTTCATCCATGACCATGACTGGAACCATAGTATCAATGGTCTATTGATATGACATGAAAATGATGGATCATACGCACGTACACACTCCGCAATAGGACGCAGGCTTTACAGCGGCTGCCATGATAAGAAAATGGGGGTTATCAAATTTGGAGACACTACGATTTGGGTTTCCACCACATTACCGCCGATTGTTTCTTAGTTGCTAGACGATTCATCATTTGTTGGACAGACATCGCCTGGTGTTGGTGCTGGTGATTCACCTCCTGCTGCAGTAGCTTCAGTGAATTCGGTGGGTACCACGTCTGAAATGCTATCTGGATCTTCTACATTAGCACAAGGCTTTGGGCATGGTGTAGATGTTGGTTCAAGTTTTACTTTGAAATAAAACCAAGGGGAACATTCGCGAAAATTGTGTTACTTACTCTGAAAAAAGGAGAGATATCGTGTATCATTTTGTCATACTATTATTATTTTATATACACCATATCATTTTTTCATCATGCTACTACTTTGCTAATGGCATGATTTCATTAACACCTATAACAACGCTACTTGTATCAGGTAGTTTTATTGGATTATTCGTAGGATCCTGCAATGCTAGATCCGTAGCTATAACTCCTCCTTGAGGTATATCGTAATGGTAAAGACACATCTACCAAGTTTAGACAATTCCCTAATTAATGCCAATGCTGCGGGTTTGAGGTTTGGTGCTTGCCCTGCGCACATAAAGTGACTTATTCCACTATTGTTGTTGTTCAGCAAGTTTCTTCAAAAATTTGTCGAACTCTGTTCTAAAATAATCTAATACTATCTTTCTATTTTCTGGATGGGACTTTCCATACCTTTCTGAAATAAAATACAATACGCTCAGTAAAGCTGCTGAAGCATAGCCGAAAGGTGCAGCGTGTTTTTCGAAAATAAACATGATTTCTTGGTTCAACTGTTTGATTTTCCTTTCTTCCTCATGTTGCGTATTATTGCCTTTATTCATATTCTGGTTTGTTGTCTTAGGTGTAATAACATTAACTCTACCTTTGCCTTAATGTTTATTGTCCAACGGACTCATGGATTTTATTGTTGACTTGTTCTAGCAAGTCTGACGCTCGATTTTTTCAATATTATGTTCCTATAAAGCTTTGATGAAATCATGAGAACGAGACATCATTTCTACATAGCCAGTATTAACTTACTATTTGTTATTATCCAAGAAATGTTTTGCAACTATTCTTAACGTATTATCTTGATAAGTTAAGAACCAATCGAAATACAGAAATGCTTAAAGTATTATAACCTACACATATATGCCTCACTATATAATCTTATTCAATTTTACAGAGCAAGGACTAGGAAATGTAAAAGATACTATAAAGCGAGCTGAAGCTTTCAAAAATGCTGTCGAAGAAAAAGGCGGTAGATTTGTTAATGAATATTACACATTTGGAAAGTATGATATTATAACAATAGTTGAAGCTCCAAATGATCAAGCAATAGCATCACTTTTGTTTGCTACTGGAAGCTTGGGCAATGTACACACTGAAACACTTAAGGCATTTTCAATGTCAGAAGCAGCTAGCATAATTGAAAGGCTATCTTAGAAACTTATCTGTACATATTATGCGATTCCTCTTTTATTTTTTCAGATAAAAACAATGTAAGTAATATAATGCTGCTCTCATTTTGGCATTATTTATAATGTGATTCAGAACAACCATCCAGTATAGAAGAGGGATCCTGATATTATCTGACTCCGATTAACGAAAGTAAAATCAAGTCGAAAGAAAACATTTATGAGGCAAGGCCAAAAGCTTTCGTTGGATCATTTAAATGAGAAAACTTTGGTATGACACTTGTAACGATCGGCTCTGATAATCAAGTCGTTAAGAATGTGAAAGACATAATGCAATTAATTGATGATGTAATGAAGCGACAGTATACAAAGCTTCCCACATGAACTACACCATGCGAAAACATTCAATGGCATATTCAAATATAATAATATAACAGTCATAAAACAAACAGGCCAAAACCAGCTTAGACATGTTACTAATGTCTCATGTTTATGTGGAGCTACAACTGCAACAGCTACACTGACATCTATTGCAACTGTGACTACTGCACGTATTATTCGTTCTGGAATTAATCAACCTCAAGGTCAGAGGACTGCTATTACAGTAACTGCTACACAAACTGTAAATGTACAGAGTGGCAGTGATAAATTTGACTTGATAACTCAACCGCTGAATGCTGGAGAGCTAACAACATGACGCCTACTATCATATGTGTTACATTTAGTAATATAGTAATACAGTTGTCCCTAAACCACCACCTTCAAGACTTTTCAATGTCAGGTGCAACATTAAGCAATAGTCCAATGTCAACATGACCAAGAAATAATACAACATATCATCTTTTAGCAGGTTACTTCAAAAAAGCATAAAGCTAGCCCTGACGAGATATATATGGTGTATGAAAGTAAAGAGGCGTTATATTCCAAGAGGAAAGTAGTGAATAATTTGAGTACGGCGTGAATAGCAACAAATGCGATGGTGTAGAAACAAACTAGAGGTGCCAAGGCTATAACCAGTCAATGATATCCAGAATATTGCAAATGAGCCAACCTACTATGAGACCTATCTTATCTAAGGGAAACAATGCATTGACGAAAGACTGCCAGAAGAATACGAAACATGTCCTTGTTGGTCTTACTAAGGGGATTCACTGAGTATTTACTACTGCACTAGTGATCTAGCTAATAAGAATAAGTTTCTCTTTCTTTCTCTTAACCTTCTGAGGGAATATGCGAGCCATTCCTCACCATAAGGGATATATTCTGCAACACTAAGTCCTTCTTCAACTAAGTTCCTCTTTAATTCATCCCTAATGCCCTTTAGAAATTCAAACTCGAAATTTTTTATAGCAATTTTGGCTGTCTTTGATAGCTTAACTGCATATTCAACTAGCTTGGAGTCATGAGTTGCGATGGCAAATTTAAGAGTATTATCAAATCCGTTATTGTTCTCGTAATTATGACTAAATAGCATCTCCAATAACTTAATGTAGTTTGCATTAATCTCCTTATGATGTACATAGGCAATTTGTTCATTTTCGTGATAGGCTCCCTTGACTAATCTAACTTTGGCACCTACTTCGATTAGATGTAAAAGGTCGCTTGCACTACGCCTGAGTGCAGACTGCAGGACTACTCCTATGTCGCGGTGATGAGCAAAGAGTTCTAAGTATAGCATTAATGTATCGTCTGTATATTTGGAGGACTCCATATCAATCCAGAGAAATAAGCCAAACTCTATTGCTCTATTGATAATAGCATTCAAGTTTTTCCGACATAACTCATAGCTAATAGATAAACCAAGTTGTGAAGGCTTAACAGATATGCATCCATCAATTTGGTCAGCGTGCAGTCGCTCTAATAGATTAGAATATTCTTTCATTGTTCGATTTATCCTCTCCTCTTCAGTATGATCTTCTCCGAGGTAATTCAGAATTGCTTTTTGTCCTTTCATATTGCAGCTTTTGGCCGCAATAAGGACATCTTCCATATCCTGACCTGCGGCCCACTTTTTCATCAATCTCAAAAGTAGGCGTTCCGTTAGCAAATAATTATTGGTATGTGAATGTCTAAGTTGATTATCTGTATTCATTGAAGCATATCTACGGCTATTATAAGCAGAAGCGAGCCATATACTTTATTAGTACATTGTCTACCAAACACAAACATCCACAGGCCAGGAACAACTGAGCACAGCTGACCAACCGGAATGGCTAAAAAAGCTTATTGAAATCAGGTCTGTAGGTTTGAACGGAAGTTACAAAAAACATAAAAACTTATGATTTTGTTGTCCTATAAGCATGTATGTTAAGCAATGTAATATGGTATCAGTACTCTGAATTTTGAATTGAAGCAAAAAGGTTCAGTGATATGCTTTCGCGATCGTTTTATTATTGGTGACAAAGAAAAAGTCATCAATACCTTGTCGCCTCTTTCACTCATGATCTGTATGACACAACTGTCTCTTTCTTTTCTTACCTTATCTTAGATGGTAGATAGATATACGTACATACCCCTCCCCTATAGTATAGGCTAGTACCGAGCACAAAGAGTATATGACCGCTAAATGACGGGTTTTTGAGAGCAAAATGGCGAATAGAAAATGTAATCCATATAAGACATAGTCTGTTTAATAGCATATTGGTGATTCAACTAATTGGGTAGAAAAAGTAGAGAAATAATAAGGGCTAAGGCGGATGAAGTCATTGGAGATTTAACTAAAGCCTATGCGGATGAATGGCTTGCGCATTACCAGTATTGGCTAGCCGCAAGGTGGATTAGAGGTTTGGATGCAGATACCATGAGAGATATTCTAATTGAACAATCAAATGACGAATTGGGCCACGCAGAAAAAATTGCAAATAGAATAATACAACTAGGCGGTACTCCAACAATGGACCCCGGTAAACTAATACAAACATCAGGCTGTGGATATAAACAACCAGCTAGCGATCCAACAGATCTCAAGCAAGTAATTCAAGATGTACTTGATGCAGAAGCATGTGCAATAGAGACATATAGCAAACTAGCAGAAAAATATAGGACAACTGATTTAGTTACGCACGAAATGTTTGAAGAGCTTTTGGAAGACGAAGTTGGTGACGAGGAGGAATGGGAGAAGCTTGCTGGAATATGGATAAAATAGATCATGGCAGATATGGATGCATCAAGAAGAATAATACCTGGCAATAACGAATACCCAACAACAACAAAAGTTTGCATCAGGATTTAAAGTTGAGAGAAGAGCAACAGGAGGAGATTCAGATAGATATATCAAATTGAGCATGGGTCCACAGGATCCTGGCTCTGGTCATATGCGCCCAGTAGTCATAATAGAGGAGATATGATAGCGTACGCTGAACCAGATGTCGGTTATGTACATAGAGGAAGAAAAAATGTCAGAATCCAGAATCCTTAATAGTTTAATAACAACAAAATGAAAATAAATAAATAGTTGTCAGAACAGTTGGTGCTATAAAATCATGATACTCAATATTATATTCGGAGATATAAAGAAAACTAGTTTTTAGGACTTTGTTTTTGTTCAACTATATTGCAAAAATAAAGGTAAGATACCTTTCATGTAAAACATAGTGACAGTCCTCTAGTTAATACCATCTACTGACCACTGCTGCTTGGTACTTTGCTAACTATCGTCAATACATTCTTTATTTGTCTTGTTATTGTATTTAGATCTCCTTGAGCAGACCAGTGTACAAATATCATCTTTGGTTTCTCAAGCACCATGTGGTTATGAACTGCTGCTATGGTCCAATTAGATCCTACTGCCGCTTTGACCATTGGTACTAACTGAGACTCGAGTAATGCAAATTCTCCCATAACAAATACACGTTTAGTGTTCGTACTGCTACTTGCTGACCCTGATGATGCTGATCCTGATATTGTTCTACCTCCTCCACCTGTTGATGTATTATTACTGCTACTGCTGTTGCCGCCACCGCCACCAGCACCGCTGGTGCCACCAGAGCCACCACCTTGACTGGTCTTAGGCATCAAATCGGATAATGCAGCAACTTCAACTATGGAATTTGCTGTTGAAAATTTATTCATATTCATATTGCCCGGACCCATTATTATAGGAGATTGTCTTAGGATAAGCATGTCGCATATCTTGCTAGGATTGGGAACTACTATTCCTCCTATTGTTGAAGCTATGGATTGACAATTCAGACTCATCCCTGCCGCTGCTGTTCCTAAACCTCCACCAGAAGACGATGATGACGTCGCATTACCGTTGGCATTAGATCCCTGAGCGAATGAATTATCTGTCATAGTAGACAGCATGATAGTTGCTGAAAGCATTGAGATTGAAATTACCAGTGTTGCAAATATTCTGTTTAACCCCGAACTTGTTCTTGCTTCCGATTTTCTTTCTGTACATTTAATCATTATTTGACATAGAACTACAAAATTCTTAAATGTTGTATTTTATATTAGAATATTATTCACTTCATCCTTATAATTTGCCATAATGATAAAAAAACGTGGATTATATAATCATTTATAATGTATGTAATATATAGCTTTGATGCGAAATACTAATAACGGACGGGCAAGAAACGATTTAAAAAAGCGTTCCAAATGCAATGGTAATCTTTTCACTTGCTGCAGGATTTTTACTATTATCTGCTGCTAGTTCTGCCAATAACCTCTCAACCAAATATTCTATTTGGACTGGTTTTTATAACACTTCCTATGTTTCTTGCTTTTAGATATATTTCTCTGAGCTTCTATATTTACTTCTGCTGCGGATATATAACATACTCTAATGTTATCATCCAATTTCAATATCTTCTCAGATGGCATAAAAACATCAGTTAGCGTCAGATCGTAAAAGTTTGTCTTGAATTCTCCCAAAGCTTCTAAGGATTATTGTGTGTATACGTTAAGTCAGAGTTATTCTCTTCTAAACCGAGTTTGAATGCGAAAGTGATATCAGGATCAGGCAAACACCACCGAGGGACATTATAAATACCTTACAATGATCTTAATACTCCAAAAGGCTGGGTATCAGACGTATATAAACAAAATTTTTCCATTTGTTAGTAAGCAATATGACTAGTCTAATTGTTCTGATTGGTTCTGAAGTCTTTATAAATTTCGAGTCAAAAGAAAGTATTGTATCGTTGTGTAACAATTAAGAAAATATATACTCATACAGTGCCAGCACAGTGTAGCACATTCCAATATTCTTAAATACTCATGCTCTGTAAGTCTTTTTATTTTCGTCGTTATCAGGAAAATTAAGCAAACTCTAAAAGCATAGGGTTAGAGATTACTAATGGTTCTGAAGGAGATTTATCTTCTCTTTCTTCTAGTGGCAGCTGTAACAGTCGTTACACCTTACACATGCAAAT
>JAFAQB010000341.1 GCA_019246625.1 Nitrososphaeraceae archaeon | reverse complement strand
CTTGAAATTGCCATAGTAGATAATATTACACTAGCCATGATTATCGGTGCACATTTTGCATATATTTTTTCAAAAGTTCGTATTTCATACGACTAATATAATGTCATAATACACATATTATTTAGATTCATGGAACAACAACATTTACCCTATACGGACAAAGCTATTCTAAAGGAGATAGAAACCATCTAGATATGAGATCATTTGGAATTTTCAAAGAAATAGAACGACTGATGGAATACATTCCTATTGAATCTGAGGATCATGAAGGTGATCCGAGTAGCATCGATAATGCTAAATTCGCCAAAGGTACTTCAATTGATTCAAAGTTTTACTTTGATGACATAGATGGTGTTGCAACAAGGTTAGGCATAGTCGAAGTAGTAATCAGGATGAGGAATGGCGAAAACTACAACAATAATAATGCAAATAGCAATACCATTGATAATGTTGAAGATAATTATAATAATTATTACTATGCAACTATTGTTAGCTTTAGAGATATTATCAAGCTTTTCAACAAATTCTTAAAAGACGCAAACGTTGAAGAATTAGTAACCAAACAGCGTTATAGATACTTGACTCAACAAATACAAGGCTTTGATTTATCATTAAGGGGTATATTATTCGACTTCTGTTTAGCTGCAATGGAAGGCGATACTCTGAATGCAAAATTATATCTGAGACATGCTTTTTATCTGCTTGGATTACATCCAAGACTTTACCTCTTATTATGTGTAATCATAAATGAATCATTGGCGGAGGATAAAGATATAAGGGATTTCTTGACTTTACTTGCGGTAATAACAGAGCCAAACAACATAGATGTCCACTTCAATCCAAAGCATGGTGGATTTAGTAAAAGATATGATATGTATTTGAAACAGTTGCAGACACTAACACCTATTTACAAACAAAAATTAGCAAAACTACATCAAATGTAACTACTACACGAGTTTATTTATATATATAATAAATTGACTAGAACGCGATTCAAGTTTGCTCTTTTTATGTAATTAAATTCTAAAGGCGACATCTGAATGACAGTAACAAAGTAATTGGCATTTTATACAATAACCACACAGAGTAGTCAACCATGTACATGGAATCATTAACATCATCATATATGCCTTATCCATTGTGCTCATTGTATAATATTGGCAATGATTCAATTGTACCCTTACTACAACTAGGGCATCGTTGTACTGGAGCTAAGTTATATATCAAGTTAGATATTTCAAAGTTGGGAGATTCATTGGCTGTATCATAAGTATAATATGAAGCACACCAGAAACAAAGCTGACATATTAAGAAATACTTCTGTACTATGCTGCATTGTGATGTTTCACTGGGTCTGTATTCTTTTAGGCCTTTTTTGTTATTACTGTTTTGTTCTGCAATTGTTTGTTTGATGTACAGTCTATCTTTTCTTTGGTTTATTGATGTATCTGCTGCGGACATGATTGTTGATCTATTTTATACTAGAGAATAGAATGATATAAGCAACTTTAAATACGCAAATTTAATACTTCAGGTGCAACTTTAGCATGATTTCAAGCAAAGTATTTTTGATAATTTATAATGCATCAACCAAGAAGGACTAAAAATATATGCATGAAAGATATGATATGTAAGATTCATCTATTCCACGATCTATTATGAATATAATGAAAATATATCATTGTTGATTGATTTCTTTTGGAAGGCAACAGCCTTCTTACCTCATAAAAAATATAATATTGGTAAGTTCATTTTTCGATAGGATTTGCTATTAAATTTCCCCATTCAGTCCATGATCCATCGTAGTTCTTTACATTTGGATATCCTAGTAGGTACTTCAAAGCAAACCACGTATGAGAGGACCTCTCACCTATTCTACAATACGTTATAATTTCTTTATCTGGAGTTATACCCTTTGCTTCATAAAGTTTCTTCAACTCATCTACAGATTTAAAGGTACATTCTGCATCATTTACAGCTTGTGCCCAAGGAATATTGGTGGCTTCTGGTATGTGTCCTCCTCTTTGAGCATGCTCTGTTGGGTATTCTGGTGGTGCCGTGATTTCACCTGTAAATTCTTTTGGACTGCGAACATCAACCAATACTTTAGAGCCCAAAGTATTTCTCACATAATCAAGATATACTCTAATATTCCTGTCAGGCTCTTTAATCACCTTATAATTTCCCTTCGCATAATTTTGAATATCCTTAGTCAAGGGTCTATCTTCCTGTAACCATTTTTTTCTGCCTCCATTTACTAGTCTGACATCGTCAAATCCGTAGTATTTGAATACCCAAAATGCAAATGCCGCAAACCAATTGTTAAAGTCACCATATAGAGCTAATGTGGTATCATTGTTGTTAACTCCGATCCTCTGCAGTAGCTCTTCGAATGCCTCTTTGCTAAGGATGTCCCTTGTTATTGGATTGTTGATATCTCCTTTCCACTTTATTAAAACCGCTTCTGGTATGTGTCCTAATTCATAATTTGAAGTTGGGTCATAGTCCACTTCTGCAATACGAACCTTTTCATCTTTGAGATGATCTTCTATCCATTGTGTATCTACTAGAACTTCAGGATGTGCATATTCTTGTTTGATTTGTGTTTGTGCCATATTTGTATCTGCATGTTAATAATAATTAGAAAGATATTATTGATGTGAAATATGCAAGGTAGTAAAACTATATGCAATTTTCACATGGGTTATTCACAATACATATATGCTTGCAAGCGATGATAGGGCAGTTTCAGATCTGAATGACGTAATCAATGCATATTTCACCTTTGTTTTGCATATTTGGATTTGATTATATTACTAGCACGTGTATATATCTTGAATAAACTCTATGACTGAATTAAATAAAATACTCACAGCAAATGAAGAATTTTCTAAGGATTTCAAGCATGGCAAACTCCCAATTCCACCTTCAAGGAAACTCGCGATACTTGCATGCATGGATGCAAGATTGACTGTAGAGGATTTCTTGGGATTAGATACAGGAGATGCACACATTATTAGGAATGCTGGTGGAATAGCTACTGATGATGCTATACGTTCGCTTATTATATCTCATGAGCTTCTTGGAACACAAGAATTCCTAGTTGTGAATCAATACTGATTGTGGAATGTTGACATTCACTGATGAAAATCTGCGCAAAAGACTTTTAGAAAAATATGATGCAGATGCAGCAGGATTAAATTTCTACTCATTTCCTGACCTTGAGGCTAATGTGAAGAATCAGGTAGATAATATAAAGTCAACGCCTTTTCTTCCAAAAGATATACCTGTATATGGATTTGTATATGATGTTAGGACTGGAAAAATCAAAGAAGTAGCAAGAGCAACAGCAACGACAGCGCCAGAAGGCATACAAGAACAAGAAGAAGTAAACCAAGATGAAGAAGAAGGACAAAAAATAAGAAAAAGGATCAGTGTTAGCACAAATGCATAGTCAAGCATCTGTGACAACAGCAGAGGATAATCAAAAGCAATTATTATCATACAAAAATCATTTTCTTTTCTGTCAATCATGTTCATGGAAAATAACCTATTTTGACCAATCAGGAAAGATTGGTAATATACCAGATGAGAAACCCGCTCGATGTCCTATTTGTACTACCGGTATAATAATAGAGAGCTAACTAATGTATATGTAAAGTTGAACCGGTTTGTTAGTTTTGCTTGTAGTATATGAGTTATATTGTGAGGTCATAAAATAGATTGGAATCAGCTAAAAAAATACTAATTGTAGACGATGACATAGATAGCAACCCAAGCTTAAAACTAGTACTTGAGGAAAATGGCTTTAAGGTTGATGTATTTAAGGATCCTTTACTAGCATTAGAAAATCTACAGCCAAATTTCTATGATCTATTGATCATAGATACAAATATGTCCAAGGTTAATGGTCTGGCATTATATGATGAGATTAAAAGGATAGATAATAAAGCTAGGGTATGTTTCCTAACAGCTAGTCAAACATGCGTATAAATTCTCTTAATGTATGTTATTGTTTGGCGGCTCAAAATAATTAATGATTAGTAGTATAGTATGCCTAGATAAATTACTAATATGATAATATTATCTATGAACTAGAAATGTATCCACGACCGTTCATATGATCCATTAGGATCCTAATAAATTGAATAATACATCATAATTAACAACTTGAACTCAAAAATAAGATGTTTAAGCAATCAAGTGATCATATTACTACACATTTTCCAACGTCTGCTCCATATTATTATGAGTTCAGGACTCAATCATAACCATATTGCTCTTGAGTTGCTTGAGTTGCTTGTTTTCTTGTTTTAATGACTTGTACTGTTGCTACCAGTTGTACCTGTACTATTTGCACTGCCGCCGCTTGTACTATTGCCAGCGTTTCCTGTAGAAGTAGAATTACTACCGCCTGCAGACCTAGTACTGTTGCCGCTAGTCTGAGCAAATACCAAAGATGGTATAGAACCAACGGTTGCACCAACAATTATTCCAGCAACAACAAAGGCCGCTACTACAGTCAATTTTGTTCTATTGTTCAATCAAAATTGAAAATAGAGTGTGGAGAATATTATTGCTTTCACATATGCTATTTTCTGAATATGTATGCAAAACGGACCTTAGACATTTCTGATCTTGCACATTCATCTAAAATATCTTAATTTAACTATGCCAATAATGCGTTAAACTTGTTCATATTATATCTTTGAAGTAAATTATATTCTTCTACTATACTATTATGCAGTAATGGCTAGTGCTGTTGTAGCTGCAAAAGTACTAATATTATCGTTGTTGAAGAGAGCAAAAAATACGCAATTTGCTAACAATACTGATGATAATATTATGCTCACCACTGTTACTGTATCCACCACCGTAGCGAATAACAACAGCGTGCCAGATATCTTCATTGTTTCTAGCGTAGAGCTAAGGAGGCTGATAAATATGTAAGCAGCAAAAATAAAAGGAGAGGAGAAAATAAGCAATAGAGGAACTAGGTGGAATAGGATTCAAGGCATCGCTGCTCCAATGTCTGATTCATATCTAGTGCTAAATGACTGCGTTTGTTATTTTTGGAGTAGCAATAGTTAGTGATGCTTGTTCACTGTCTATTGTCTTGCTACTCCTTCACCTAGTAGAAGAAAGAGAGTGTCAGATCAGATGTATTATGTTATATGTACTCTCTACTGCTGCCCTCTCTCCTTATGCTATATTTAATTCCTTTACATCTATTCATTGTAGAGTATAAGTGCTGATGTAAAAAAGTAGTACAAGACGTTTCATTAGAACACATCGTATGCAAACTGTCTGCATTTACATATAATCTATTGTGTTATCGTAGTTTTTTATACTCTATTTTATACTAATGCACTTTTTTTCTACTTCATTATTGTTATTATCGTTTTCTTACAATGTGAAATTATATGCAAAAATTGCATATTATATGACTTTATAGATCATTATATTGACAAAATATATGCAATCATTGCATATTTTTGAGATTTTTTGCATACATTTAAATACCATAGCTGCGGTTGGATAATGCTATGAGTAACAAAACAAATATGGTAAAACTACAAAATCCAACATATCAAACATACATTGATGCCTGCAACAGATGTTGTGAATGCTGTGAAGCTTGCTGTACGGCTTGTCTTATGGATAAGAACATGGTGGGCATGATGACAAGATGCATAATGATGATGCGAGACTGTATGGATATGTGTATGACGGCTTCTTGCTTTATGTCGCGGGGAAGTGAGAATGTAAAACAAATGTGCAATATGTGTGCTGATATGTGCGAAGCATGTGCTATGGAATGTGAAAAGTTCCAAGATAAAATGGAAGAATGTAGAATGTGTGCTCAAGCTTGTAGAATGTGTGCACAAGAATGTAGGAGTATGACAAGATAATAAGGTAAGATACCCTATATACAATATCCAACAATATCCAAGACAGATAAAAAGTTGAAACAAAAAAGAAGTAATTATTACTTCTCCTTCCTTCATTTTGAATAAATATTTTAACTCTAGTTTTTTGTTTTTGTACTGTTACATGGTCGTAATATCCATATATTCTATCAGTCCTTATTTTAATGAGGGATTGCAGTTACACGTGCATTATTGGAATAATATGTGCAAAGGTCTAGCCTAATTTTCATTATTTGCGTATTTCATAGAAGTAAAATATCTTCTTCCTATCATATATGATGGCATAAAGATAGAAACATGGGAAACATGCAAGGTCCACAATTTATGAATTATGACGATGATGACGATGATAATACTATCTCATTAAGGGCTGAGTTTAGATGTGATGAAACAGAAGCAGCAAGAGGAATAGTAACAACATTCAAATTTAATGCAAACAACGCTAGGGAGATATGCCAATCTAATAAATGTAAATATGACATTGAGAGTGGAGAATTTATCATAAATTATTATCCATCGCCTGCTCCTCCACTTGACTTTAACTACAGGTTTGTAGGAAAACTCAAAGTGGGAACAACAATAGCCGAAAGAACTATAGATAAAGATAATAAAACAACAAAGTATCTTGACATTGAAATCTATCTATACAGGCAATCAATGACAGATGATTCTGTAGAAGTAGAAGGAACTGCAATCGTGGGACCGTTTGGAAATCCTATTGCCAAATACAAAGTCAAGGGAGCTTTAGATTATAGACTGGATATGAACGATATCGATTCATCGGTCCTCTTCTTAGAAGGAAGAAAGATTTGAAATATTATTCATGTTGTTCTTTAATCAATACTGTACGATTGTATTCTGTGAGAAATAACAAATGCACTAGTTTATTACATATCCTATTCATATTGTAAGTATCCTTATGGTGCTGAAATAGTTAACACAGGATTTTGTCTTAATATGTATTAGAATTAGACTTATGCAAGTTGTGATATACGAATAGACATTTGTAGCAATATTATATTATCATATCAAAAAATTGCTGGAACTATTCATAGGTGCAAATATTGCACAATTCTGATTATATTTGCATATAGAGACTGCATTATATTCTTCTCTAACATTACAAATCACAGTAATCATATATGTTAAGCAAAGGAGAGTCAAAACCACCCGAAAATAATGGCAATAATGATGGA
>JAFAQB010000217.1 GCA_019246625.1 Nitrososphaeraceae archaeon | reverse complement strand
TATTTTGATTCTATTTCTTTGGAAATAACATCAAATTCTAATATATTCAACCCGGTAAATGATTTGAATAACAATGGCCTTCTTGATAGTCGAGCGTAAGACATCAACAGAGTATCGAATATGCGCATATCAATGAAGAATAAAGATAAGCTTTCAATTACGCAAGAGGTCTATTCTATATCAACATACTCAAATACATTTTGGAGCACTAGACCGAATAGTCCAAAACAGGTGTACTGCTCTACTGCAGATTTATTATAAAAAGTAGACGATGGAGATAGGGTTGAATGGTTATATGTTGAAATTTACCTTACTACCAGCACAGAGCAAGTTGCATATTTTACTACCCCGGAGGCAACGCTACCCAGCATTAGCTTTTTAAAACCGGACTTCCCCTTAGTTCCTATTATAATTAAATCTACACCTTCGTGTTCAGCATACTCTACTATTTCTGCTTCAATAGACATCTCCCTCTCAATTAGTTCTGTTTTTAAGTGAACTTTGTTTTGTTCAGCATTTTTATTGATTCTGTTAAACCATTCCTTGGTCTCAAGTTCATTTTTTTCTTTTACCTCTCTTAATTCATTTCGAGGTTTTGGAAAACCGATGGCTGCGGGGAAGGTAATATTCGATACAGTTAATGCAATTAATTGAGCATTATCTTTCTTTGCAATTTCTATGGCATACTCTGCTGCGTCCATTGATGCCTGCGAACCGTCTACTGCAACCAATACTTTAGAAAACTTTCCATAAGGCAATTCATTTAACTCACCTGCACGACATAAAAACTTAATTGTAGGATAAATTTTCTCATTTTTATCGTGGTATTTATATTCGGTCAAAGTTGCTCGATAAGCAAAAGAGCAGAGCCATTTTGATTATGTTTACCCGTTCTTTCCAAGGAGCAATCTGTATTTAAATAATTCTCATGATAATATATCTACTGTAATGATTGAGGGAAAAGAGAAAGGAGCTAATTCATTTTTATCCATGCCAGTTTCATCACTTTTGCATTCAAATGTTGCGATACTAGACCAGTTTAAAACTGCTGCAGATGCAATTGCTGCAATGAAGGAAAACTCTATACGATCAATTCTTGTTTCAGATTCAAATAAGGAAATCATCGGACTGATTTCAAAAACGGACATTCTTTACAAAGCTGCCTTTTTACATAAGAAATCCCCTGCAAGTGTAGTATTAGAGGAAATAATGTCTACTCCAATAATCTCTATAACACCCGAGATGTCTGTTGCTGATGCACTTTCAGTAATGGAAAAACATGTCATACGACAGGTTGTCGTAAGTAGTGGATCAATGGTATATGGTATCATAAGTAGAGATGATATCATGACAAAAATGGAGAGAGCTCTAGTAGAAACCGTTACTGCATTTAAGATTGACGCACCGCTTTGCATTATGAGGCCATTTGCTTCGACGTCTTTGATAGATCGAGGCTCGACATTGACATGTCCACACTGCACAAGAGAATATCAGAGTAAAGAATTACTCTCTAGCCATGTGAAGACAGTTCATTCTGAAACTAAGTGAAATCCTTGGTGTTGGTCTGATACTAAACTAAACTCCTGTACTGCTCATACTATTTGATTCCAGGTACTTCTTCACCTATTGTCATAAAACCGAATTGACTCCATCCAAGATGAAAATGGTTTTGTGGGATCACTAAAGGTAATAGTTATTCTTCTGTTGAGTTAGGCGGTGACAATATTATTATTATATCCTGTCATAAACGTTGGTTGATTTTCTTCCTTATTGAATTGATTTTATACCAGCATAGAATGGAAATCATTAAACGTCCGATACGATGATTCCATCCTCATACCAGCAGTTTTATGAATCCGAGAATCCATAGTTAGGCTCAAGCCATGTTTGAGATCGTCGCCGATTTCCAGGCAAGTCCTTCAGCTGGTTTTTCACGGACTGAGTTGGCCACAACTATAAATACCTATAAATTCTCATTATCGTCACGGACGTATATTGATAAAGAAATAATGGGAGGGACAAAGGCTAAAATTTTATGTGTAAATTCCCCCACTCTCAGACTTCTTGACTTCTATGGTAACCTTGTCGCCAACTTTTATTCCAATATCTTCGTACTCCTTCATGCTCATTTTAAATGTAGGCGAATCAGTCGGGCCACCACCTCCCCCAATCATTTTAGAGATATTTCCCATAGCCTTAGGCAGATTTTTCATTAAATCCTCAGGAGAAGTAAATGCCATCACATTGGGGCCAAAAGGGTTTTGCTGCTGTCTCTCTGCACCTGGTTTATAATCATTGGGATCACCAAACGCAATGTAAACATAAGGGCTACCATCTTGGGACGCCTCGATCCTTGCAACTATGAAATCTTTCTTCATTCCTACTGCTCTCTCTATAAATATATATAAAAAAACGATCTTATAAGCGCTATTATGTCTTAAATCTGGATGAATTTTACCGGCGCATCATGAAACAATCGTCTCCAAGAACTCAATAAATAACATCTCTGCGCTCTTATTGTTTAAAATAATAGGCACAGTATAGGTAAGAATTGACAATCTATATAGGCAAAAGGTTATTGTCAATAGACCACTATTGACAGAAACAGAGATCAAGCACATCTTATACTCTGTGATCGAAGAGATAGGGAGACAGAGAATTCAAGCAAAGATTACTACAAGCATAGAGTCATCTAAAAAGTATATTGATATCATAATGAGGAAATCTACTGAAATATTAGATTCTCGATCGACCCATGAGTCTGACGAAATAACAGCATCATTGTTTGAGGCTCTCCTACATTTTATGCTTACAATTTGTACTCTACCATCAGAAAGGAAAATTCAACTCAAAAATGATTTGGTTCTCGATATAATAATACCAAGTTTACAAACCTTAAAGACAAGCCCCGATAAATCAATTGTCCTTCAAATCATAAGACACGATAGAGAACTAAAAAAGATATCACAGATAGAGTCTTTACAGCCAAATTATGAGAACATATGGTTGATATCCGCCAAACCTCTATCAACTCCAAAATACAGAACATATAGTATACTTAATACAGGATCGCGCAGATATTCAAATATCATAATTGATATAGACAAGTTCCTAAAAGAAAAAGGTGATAAAAGCTTCAGGTTTGTTCATTAACAACACATGATCACCGCGGTCATGTATAGTTCTATTGTGTGTAGATCTCATAAGCAAGATGCCAGCCTGTTTTCTTTTACATATAATTCAACACTACAATCAATCATTGGGTGTTGCATAGCCTTTATTACTAAGGTATATTCCACGATTGTTTGTGCTTGTTTCAATACATTTGTAGGACATTCAGGTCCGAATGATATCGTAAAAAACTGCTCTAAGTTTCAATATTACTAGCATGAGTGCCGATTCTTTAAATAGTTTGCAATATCAATTATTATTATTGTAGCACCTGCCATATACAGCTAAAGTCGATATAGCTGCAATAACCGATTAAGCCGTTTACCCGACGCTCTTTGACATTCTATTTACCAAACGAAGACTTGACGAACTTGGGCATAGGCTGCAACATTTGTAGAACACCAACAAGATATTGTTATTGATTTAGGATCTCCCTTACATAAGTACGTTCAAATTAATTTGATGCATGCAAATAGCTTACTTAAGAAGCACTTCTAGAATCATCTTATAAGTTTGTTATAATATCAGAGAATAGTCTATGAAAACGATCATGTGTAGAGAAGCTGGATTTGATTGTGGTCACGTCATAAAAGGCAAAAGTGAGGCAGAAGTCATGAAAAATGGCATAGAACATGTGGTTAAAGAGCATGGTTTCAAAAAAGAGGATATAAATGCAGAATTCAAAGAGAAAGTAAAAGCACTGATTCACACCTCATAGGAGCACAAACGCATACCAACAACCGACGATTCGCTTTCGCTCAAATTGTGACATTATCCTTAATACAGAGGTGTTTCCACCTCTGCGGTATTATTATATTATGAGCTCATCCTACGACTCAGTATTGGAGTGTTGAACTCATTATAAGTACCGTTTATATGAGCATAACAAGATGTTAATTATACGATTGTCTGCCCAAGCCACTCATCAATACCGTGGAAACTGAGACGAAACTTACGTACACGGATAATCGGTAAAAATATCTATTATTATAAGCAAATAGATTCCACCCAAGTTATTGGAATTTCCATAGCGGAAAAGAACTTATCATTATTAAAAAATAATAAAGTGGAAGAAGATTATAGAAAGTCCGGGGATATAAATGGCACTGTAATTATAGCTGAACACCAAAGAAGAGGAAAAGGAAGGCATGTTGAAAACAAATGGATTTCACCCAGAGGTGGAATTTGGTTATCAGTAATCTTGTTGCCGAAAATAAACGCTTCTCAGAGTACATTCTTGCCTTTGTGCTCTGCTATAGCTGCATGTGATATAATTAACGAACAAGCAAATTTGAATTCGAAAATTAAATGGCCTAATGATATAGTAGTTAGGGGGAAAAAAGTTTCTGGTATTTTGGTTAATACAAGTACGGAGCGCGAAAAAATTAATTACGCAGTGATAGGAATTGGAATAAACGCAAACATAGAGCTTTCAGCGATTACTTCATCAATTGCATCTAACGGCGGCAATTATTCTGAATGCTTATTAGGCTATACTGGGGTTACCTCATTGCAAAACGAATTGTCCAATACAAACATTGATGTTACCCTTATGATACAATTGCTGTTAGAGAAATTAGAACATTATTATCTTGAACTTGAGACTAATGGACCGGCTAATATTAGACATGAATGGAAAAAAAGAGCAGACACCTTAGGAAAAGCTGTTAAAATAAGAACGCAAAAAGGAATTATTGAGGGCATTGCTATAGATATTGATAATAATGGAATATTGCTCGTCAAAACATACGATGGCAATGTCCATCAGCTAATTTGATTTAGTTAAAGTTATCACTATTATCTATGAACTAATGAGATTACATAGCAGATTGCCGCTCGTCATTGAAATGGATCGCACCTAAAGCAGCTACTGGTCCCCAGATTCTACACCTTCAAATTCTTTTGGGTCTGGTTTTTTTTCTTGCTTTTTATCTTTTCTGTACTCTGTATAAGCATCCTTTCCGTATGTTGAGGGGGACTCTGCGTTTTCTTCTGACGCATTGGTATTACTCATACAATAGACTAATTCCTCATACGTTATATACATAACAGATATTTACTAACTGCGAGTCAAATAAGCTTTGGTCTGTGCTCCAATTCCATTTACAAAGGTCGATATTACAGTTGCAGTGCCCGTATTATATGTCTGCAGAGTATAGATAGATATATCAGACTGTCATGCAGGACACTAAGGCATAGATTCAATGTTTAAAAGTGCTAGAGAGAACTTTAGCGCGTTAGCTTTCAAGTTATGACACTCGCTTAACTCGGCTAATGAAGTAATAAAATTCATTTTCTACTTAGCAAATGTTACTCCCTTATTTTAAAAGATTCTTTTTAGTAAACTTTAATTAAGATGGCTATAACAGATTGGGAACAGATTACAATTACTTTTAGAGCTAAATGTAAGGAATGTCGCAAAGATATACCACCGGGGTATGCATTTTGGTCTACTTCTGCAAAAGCTGCTAAGCATATGATTTGCAATAATAGTACAATTCCTAATTCGACAGGCACTCTTATTGAAGATTTTAGGGCTGGGACCGGTCTCGAAGCCGCAAGAGAGATTGCCACTAATGAACCAAAATGTTATATCTGCTGTGGAAAAGCGGGTTGTATTGAATGTGAACATTTACCTAATTGCGAGCAACGGATGGTTTCGAAATACTGTATCTGCAAGAGCTGCAGCAAAGACGAAGGATCGTTTAATAATTACGAGCAGGGCTTTTTGCTTAAGGTATCCAAATATTTGATTTGTATTACAAAAAGATGAGGAATGAAGAAGAAGGCGTTGTATTATAGAAAATGTTAACATTGGTTATAAATATTCAATACTAAAAGGCGGTAAGAAAGAAGGTTCATAATAGAATGTCGTTGTTACTGAAGGATAAGATTGCAGTAGTGACTGGGTCTACCAGAGGGATAGGATTTGCAATAGCAAGGGAGTTCGCAGAAAATAACAGTGCGACAACTATAGTTTGTTCTAGACTTAAAGAGAAAGCACAGGAAGCAATAAACCAGATAGGCGGTCGAGTCTTTGCTGCTGAAATCGACGTGGCAGATGATGCGAGTGTCAAAAAATTCATGGATCAAACACTATCAAAACATGGAAGAATCGATGTTTTAGTAAACAATGCTGGTTATCCTTTTGATAGTCATATTTGGTATAAAAGGTTCCATGATGTAACGGAAGAAGAGATACATAAGATTATAGAAGTTGACCTTAAAGGTTCAGTAAGATTATCAAGGGCCGTTATTTGTTCTATGCTTCAAAAAAGTGCAAGCAAAGCAAAAGAAGGAGGAGTAATAATAAATATTTCTTCAACTCCCGCTATTGCTGGCCATATATACGGTGCTCCATATACTATCGTCAAAGCTGCAAACATAGCATTGACAAAATGCATTGCTATGGAATACGGATCTAGCAATATTCGAGCTTATACGTTGGCACTTGGAAATATTGCAACGTTGGCAACATACGACTCTATGACCGAGGCGGAGAGAAATATTGCAGCTCTTGAGCCTTCAATGAAAAGATGGGGCAAGCCGGAGGAAGTCGCCAAGATCGCAGCATCTATTGCAAGTGATAATTTTGCCTATGCGACCGGTAACACAATAGTAATAGACGGTGGTACTGTTCTATGGTAATAAGATATAGAACTACATGATTTAGTGATTTCCAAGATAGGCGTTATGTTTCTTAGTTCCTAGTTCTAGTGGCCTTCGATTTACTCGATATCATTACATACAAGATCATGATTCTTTCATAGAAGATTTATTTATTATTAACAGTTTAGCAAGCATCTTATAGTATTGAGAAATATATTAGTATTCTTGTTTTTAGACCCGTTCACGCACCACACAAGCCAAAGAATTCCTTTCATGATGCTTATCATAGTCTCTAGTATGAAAATTTTTGATCAGCTTTAAACAATTTTTTCTTCCTTTTTCTTTATGATTAATTGATCCTTAGATATCTCATAAGTTAACGATTCATTATGCTTAAAATTCAGATATTTTGCTACATCTATATTAAACGTCAAAGTAAGGATATCTTTTCCAAGCATGGACGTAGTGTCTCCAAGCATATTAACATTTTGTAGTTTCGATGAAGTATATTCTTTTTTATGATGTTTCATAATATGTTTATATCAACAATCGCATAAATACATTAAGAATCAAAGATTACGATCTTATTGTCTCGCTTACAGGACATTTGTAGTATTAACGAAAAGCTTCCGACAGACCTCAAGGACTGAAGCATAATCGGCAGAAAGGGTATTTTTTGGAGTGAAGGAAAAGATCCACTGCTTACCATGAACAAAAGTGTTGATTATTATCCAAAGGATAAAGCAATTGGAATTATCGAAAGAAAGGTAGTAGCATGCTAGCCAAAGCTTTGGATTGTACTTCCTCCTACCGAAAGCCCACTACTGATCCGGCAGCAAACATAGAACCGAATACTCCGATACCTATCGCAAGCTTCTTTGATAACTGATCTCTTATAATTCCAAAAGCTATTGGAAATGAAGCACTCAAATTTCAAAGATGTCATTAACACCATCCTTTGCAGAAGCAGGTTCCCTTGAAGGATTAACTTCATCTATGCTTTTCGCCAACTGTGCTACTTTAGGATTTGAGAGCAGCCGATTAATTTCGTCTAGCTCTGAACTTGATCTTATTATTACTCCTCTTCTCTTTGTAGATGAGCCAGCTGGATTTAACGGGCTTACTTCTATGGCAATTGATGGAGAAGTACCTTTGAATGTGGGTAGCTTTAGCAAAGATACCCCGGGTATATTAGTAACCTTTTTCTCCCAAGCTTGACCTTCATTTAGAAATTGTCTTAATCTTACATCTCCGCTCGACATATCTCATCGGTTATAATATAATGTGGTATATTTATTACTCCCATGTCTGGTTACAATAAGACATATCAAATGCAATTAACACCTACATTCTAAGCCAGTAGCAACGGCTGGTACATAAGGCAATAAGGCGCTTGAATATATATATTTAATTTCTAATCTACTAAGAGCCAGCTGTGCATAGGAGAGTAGTTTTGGGATATCCTCTAGGAGCATTATTTTATAATGCTCTTTAATTTTTAATGTCAATGACCTTCCAAATAATTGCAGATTTAGCACAATTTTAGAGCGAGATCACTTCACCGTCGAGTTAAACCAAGAAGGAATCCTAGACCTGCGCTTCCAACCAATGGCAAGCCCATATCTGTAGGCAAGAAAGGAAAATTGCTATGTATGATATCTGGAATACTACCACCATATCCTGTTCCTACTCCTCCTGTTGTTGAGTTTAGGCTATTTGTAAGAGTTGACAGAAAAGGTTGAGACATTGCTTGTAATTTTCCCCAGTTAACATTCAGTATACCTTGTGATTCTAAATACATCAAAGCTGCGAGGATTAAACCAACTATTACAGCGAGTATTTTAATAATATATTTTATAGCTATGCCTACTAAGAATCCAACTATTCCACCAAAACCAAGGGACGTTAAAAGAGGCACAATGGTAGATGCATTTTCTGCAACCATTATTTTAGCAGCTCCTTTTCTCAGATAAGTTGTTGGTATTGTACCCGATGGTCATCGTAAACATTGATTGTCTCCGATCAATTTGTTTAGTTAAAACTGAACTGATCTCTTGCATAGAGCTTTTCATCGGTCTTGTCGTAGTCATCCCTGTAACCAATACTGCTTTTATTATCATATAAAATAGAGATAGAGTTGTGTGGTTCATCCTCTATGGAGTGGTATGGATGACATCTTTATATTTGAAGTGTCTAACTTGTTGCTGTATCTTAAATCCTATTTAAATATTAGTGAATATACTACTGATAATCAATAGTTGCAAAGCTATTACTGAAAAATAAGATAAAATTTTAGATATACTTTAACACATCTACAGGGCGATATCCTAGGGTTATATCACTCTATGGTAACAACAGCCAATGTTTGATAGTTTGTATGGTTGACGAAAATAAGAGCAATCCGTAATAACCATGTTTTATATATAGCATTGTATGAGCACAGAGCACAGAAAGGAAGAGCCCACTAAAGCGCGATCAAGCACTAAATGATGCAACTAGTGGAAAATTAGGAGAAGTGCCAACAGCTGAATCTGTGCTAGAGGACAGTGTGACAACTGAAGAGAAAAATTCACGACTAGAAACAGCGAGAAAATTATCTAGAAATTTAAGATAAGTTATAGCAAAATATCTAACTAGGATGTTATGGCTTAAAAAATAATTAAGGGCATATTTTAAAGCCTTAATTCTATTTGTTTATTTGCTTGATTTCGTCATATTCATTGCAGAGCTCATGTTGCCAGCTGCTGCTGCTGTTCCAGGAGATGTCTTGTTTCCGCCGCCTACTGCCGTTGGCGATTTTGTGGCGTTTTTTGCGTTAGCCGGGGCTATGTTTTGATTTACTGTCTTATTAGCGGTAGAGTTCTGTGCTAATGCTTTCTGGACTAACATGCCAGAAGTTGCATAAAATGAAGCAACAAGTACAGCAGAGATTGCTATCCCAGTTATCATTGCTTTGTGTTGTCTAAACATCAAAACAAGCGATTTTCTATCGAATTTAATAATTTGTAGATTATATTCTGATATTGTATTCAGTTTTATCTATACAGAATTATATTACGTACAGCTATAATTGCAAGGGATTGGCTAAAGAATAACTTCAAGGTTATGCAACCAAAGGATATTCTAAATGAGTGAAAAGGAGAATGCCACTTTGGATCTCTTTTGTTGGTGGTATAGGTTAGTTAGTGGCACTCGCGGCAGATCTGAAGCACATTAGATGTAATGGTGTTTGATCAGTAAGTATCATGAGGATTATTTCGAGCATAGGAATACGACGGAATCACGAAGAGAAGATTGCGGATCATTATCTTTCGATCCTATCAAAAGTAAAGTCAAAATGGATGTAATGGTCGATGTTGATATTGTAGATCTTGTATACACGAGATATTATAGAGAGAGGCGGTTCGTGGATAGTCTTTCTTATTGTACTCGTACTTGGCCTATCAACAGCATTCTATCTGTATAGCTTGGATAGATATTCTCTGATTTATTTTGGTGACGCTGCTTCTCACCTAGTAGGATCAAGAAAGATTATCGATTGGAAGGATCCAGGTTTGGAGCAGCTGGGTACTGCGTGGCTTCCATTGCCACACTTTTTGCTACTGCCATTCACTCTAATGGATCCGCTATTCAACACAGGATTCGCAGGCTTGGCAGTCAGCCTACCAAGTCTTGCATTAACTTGTGCATTATTCTACATGATGATGAAAGCCAACTTAAGCAACGGTCTTTCGCTAGTAGCATTCGTATCAGCTTTCATCTATGGCTCAAATCCCAACATCCTGTACATGGGCCTCACGGCCATGACAGAGGCGCCGTTTATGCTGTTCTTCGTATCTTCAGCATATTATTTTCAGAAGTGGCAACAAAGCCCAGATCGGCTAAAGAACTTGATTTGTTGTTCGATTTTTATTTCTCTTGCCACACTCTGTAGATATGAAGGATGGGTCCTTCCGGTATTCCTGATATCCTTTGTCACTATACTTACATTAAAGAAGAAGATCAGTAAAGGAAACCGAGGTTACGCCGCCATTGTTTCCATCATATCCATTACTGGAATGGTCCTGTGGCTTTCCTATAACGAATATCAATATGGCAATCCTATGAAATTTGCAGATGCAGAATACTATTCTGCAGCTTTTCAAACAGTCAACAGGTCGATGCACGAAACTCCAATCCTGCAACCAGCAAATGTCTTAACAGTTTATAGTATAACTGCAATAATCATATACGGACCGATACTTCTTGCGGCTGCAGCCTCGATTGGGTACATCTTGTATATCCGATCTCACATGGATATCAACAAGATAGGGGGATTGTATATGTTTTTGGCTCTTCCGCCAATCTTTACAATACTCACAATACTATTAGGAATAAGCGAGATAAATTATTGGCTTAATTCTAGGTTTTTGATACTGCTATCACCTTTGATAATAGTATCTGTAGCCCCACTCCTAAGAGGATTGATGACAATAGTAAAGAAAAGATGTGGTGTGCTGGCCGTCCTAATCGGAGTGTTATTTGTTTTTCAGTTTACAAGTCCAGCTTTTGGAGTGGTAACATACCTAGACGCTAAAAGTGGATTCTTATTCAATGTAAATCCGTACGCAGTACAGACAGGAGAAGCACTTAGGTCTATATATGATAGGGGCAACATAATGATGCTGACCGGTTCGGCGCAGGAACACAGAATAATGATAACGAGCGGAATTCATCTTCTTCAGTTCGATGAAATAATCGAATCTAGCATATGGAAAAAATCATTTTACGAGCCATGGTTATACGATAAATGGCTAGTGATCAGCAAAGAACCTAATTTGGATGGTGTAAAGACCATGAAATATTGGGCTCAAGAGAAAAGGAATGAGCTAAATGATCATTATAGGAGCGTATATGAAAATAAGTATTATGAGATTCTGGTCCTCAGATGAATATTATTGGACTGAATAGATAGGGCTACCAGTAAACAAGCCCTGCCAAGACATCAAAAAATATAGTGAAAAAATAATGCACCCTGCCAAGTTCTCATCATCTTTCTTTGCAAAGATAAAGCCGTAGCAAAAGGCAGCGCAAGCACGAGATTAACAGTAGACACTCGCTTCAACAACAATTTTCGAAACTATTACAAAATCAAACAGGTTTTAGTGGATCAGCTATTTGGCGGAGACAACCGTTACATAGATTCCCAAGGTTATGAGGAAAAACTATGTCTGCTTTTCTACTAATTTTATATTTTGCAATCTGAAAGCTTTGGTACAAGGAGGGAATTGGATGCATAATTTGGGGTCACTTACTGAAAAATGCTTTTACATTAGGTCTAAATCTTTATTTTCTCCAAACAAAAGATTGCTATTACTTTTGGTGCTATTTCTGATTAGTCATCATTTTGTTAATCTCCCTTATCAGCCAATCCTGATACCGTACTACTTTAGTAGTGATAAATGCATCAATCCTCCTTATTCCATCAAAAGAGCCCAATCTTGTCAAAATGGCTTCTATTGCAGCTATATTTTTGCAAAAGAACACTGCAAAGATAACCTCCCTTTCATTTGTACTTGAAGTCAACAAGTTTTCATCCATTTCCTGGAAAATTCTTTCGAGAATATTTTGATAAAGGGTTCTTTCAACAAGGATTACTACTGCAAATTCAATATAACCAATTAGTAGCATAGAAGAAATATTCCTTGAAATAGAAAATTCTACAACATGCTCATTTTTCATTTTTTCCAATCGTCTTGTTACTGTCTTTGTCGATATTGATGCTTCTTTAGCAATATCCGCAATTTCCATCCTTGGATTTAGTAATAAACAGCTAATGATTTTCAAGTCACAAATATTTATCTTCATAGACACTGGCTTGTAACTTGTAAACATGCTCTCTACTGATGCTGGTCTTAGCAAATCTACCAGTAATCCAATTTTGTCTTCTGCTCTATCTCTGACTGCGATTATAAATATTGAATGTCCTCCCAATTGCTTTGCATATATCATTACATCTCCTAAAAGATTCATATGACTAAGGATATTCTCCTCTTTGATTGTTTTACCAATATACCGTACTGTCAAAAAGCATTGCTTTTGATACCCAAATATCGCTGGATTAACCCTCGTTACAAAATTTTGTATTATTTCCTGGGTTTTCATCTTGTTAACTCTTTCTTTGATAGCATTTGCAGATATTCCAACTATGGAAGCTAGATTACTATATGGAATTCGAGAATCTCTTGCCAGTAATTTGATAATCTGTAAATCGATTTTATCTAAAATTGTCTCTTCCAACATGCCTAAGATAACTTATTGGACTCAATAATACTTTCTATATATGATATAACAATATTCTTAACTAGGCATTCTAGGAATACAGCTAAATCGTTACGCCAACGTTCATTCGTAGTAGGTGAGAAGACTATCCGTATGAGATCAATAGTTTCGGAGTCGTATAAATGAAGTTATGATTAGCTGTGCTTATTCCCTATTGGAATAATGCTAGGTCAAGAATAGGAACTTGACATTGCAAACTACAATAAAAATAAAAATTAGGCAGTATGGCCTATTGCTAGCTGCGGTGACGGCGACGGCTGCGTCAGTTGAGTATTACTTGGAGTAGCTGGATTTATTTTTGATGTTGCGGCGCTGCTTTTGTCAGGGCACGCGTGAGCTGATTGCACAACACCGCCACTAATTATTACAAGGGCGCTTGCAAACACTAATGCTACTGCGGTTATGAAAAGTGCCTTATTCATTGAATTTATGATGGAAGTTACAATATAAAAGATTTGATATTATACATGATCGCGTCCAGGTAAGCCACCAAATGGCTTCTGACACAAAGCATTACGTCTATATTTACGACTATCGTCAAGTTTTCTGTTCTCTTTGCCTATCGGTTAGTACTAAGCCTTGCAGTTGAAAAGATATTACAGATCGATTAATTTGTCATCAGTAGATAGGACACCGGTATCAATAATGACCTCTTTATTCTTTCATTAGCCTATTCAAGGTTATTGATTGTCGACCTTTTTATGCTCTAGAATGTATGAACTAGATAATGTCGTTCCAAGATAGGAAAGACGCTGCGGAGCAACTTGCCAAGAAATTAGAACAATGGTTAGAGAAAAATAAGACAAATGAAGAGCAACAAAATTCTTCCGTCATTTTAGCCATTCCGCGGGGAGGAGTAGTTATTGGCGATATTTTATCATCCATACTTGATATTAAGCTTGATATCATAGTTTCACGAAAAATTCGTGCACCTGATAATCCTGAGCTTGCAATAGGCGCTGTAATGCCAGACGGTAGATATTTTCTAAATCAAGATATCATAAATATGCTAAAAGTCACTCAGAGATACATTGAAGTCGAAGTGAATATACAAACAAGAGAAATAGAGAATAGACTACTACTTTTCAGAGGCAATAAGTACTATGATAATGAACTAAATGACAAAACAGTAATCATAGTCGATGATGGTATTGCAACTGGATCAACAATATTTGCTGCGGCAAAATGGACAAATAACAATCAAAAATGCAAAGAATTGGTTGTGGCAGTGCCTGTAGCACCTCCAGATACTATATATAAGCTAAAAAAAGAAGTATTAGATAATGTAATAGCGCTGTATACACCAGAAGTATTTGGTGCTGTTGGACAGTTCTATCAAAATTTTGAGCAAGTTACCGATGACAAAGTAAGGGAAATAATGAAAAGGCATGGATACGCAGTCAAGAATTAAATGTAATAATCAAAGATCCGTCCATATTATCACCAATTACTAGATTACTATCAAGATCGTTTGTAATGGGAATTCAAAAGGTTCATCATTTCAGTGCTCGGAAGAAAAAGGGCTAACTATTCAAAAATACTGAAGGAATGCAGGGAAGACGAGTACAGCGACATTAATAGCATTATCCAGATGTTCAGTTTCATTTTTGCGGAAATGTGCCGGCAGCAATGGTGTGATCTATAGGAGCATAACAAAAATTATTGAATTCTAGTCCATAAAGTGTTAGTATTATATGACAATTGCTTTAGGGTATTAAGCCAAAAGTAAGGTTTAAGACTTTGTAATTTCAGCTGCCATAATATGCTTGCATCTCAAAGCCTTAAACTCAAAATCCGGACACGAACACGTTTTTAATTCTGTATTCACCTCGTAGAATTTGTCTTTTTCTTTACCGCTCCTTACATGAAATAATTTTTGATTATAATTTGAGTCTTGTATGATCGTCGGTTCATATGAATTCAATTCCAATATATCGTACGCCCTCTTAATACGCAGATCTTGTGGCTCTCTATTTGTTACTGGTGTCCTTTCATCCATTTCTACAGCCCTCCTTACTATTTTCAAGATTACATCATCTTTGGTTTCACAGACGTAAACGACATATATCAGAGCCCTCTTCTTTCCTTCGTATTTCCTTACTATCCTGCCTATTCTTTGAATTACCTGATTAATATTTGATGTAGTTGCCAAAATTATTTCTACTCCTACTTCCGGAACATCGTATCCTATCTCCAATGTGTGAACAGATAATAAAACGTAGAAATCCTTGCCCCATCCAGACAATATTTTCTGTCTATCCAATGAATTAATCCTGCTCTCTATTACAGTAGAGCTGACATGTTCTGATTTTAAATTCGATTTTAGCTTATTGATAGACTCAAGTGTTTCACTAAAAACCATGATTCTTTGGTTTGAGTGCTTTCTTAATATAAGATCCACAACTGCTGATATCTTATTATCTGCACAAGCAAGCAAGGCCTTTCTCTTTCTGACATTTGAAAACCATGCTTTTGCCATTCCCGAAGCAAAACCGCCTTTCTTTAGCAATAGAGTCATAGAATTAGCATCATATCTTTTAAAACGATCAGAGATATTCTTGATCTTCGTTGAGAATATATCATATAATTTCCGTTCTTCTTCTGTGAGCTTTACCTTTATTGGAATGACTACAGGTCTTGTAAGCCTGCCATCCTCGACAGCTTCTTTTAACAAGTATTTTTTAACAGGAGGTAAGACTGTCACAATCGTATTGTATTTTGAAATCTTTTCATTTATTGTTGCAGTCAGACCTAAAAGAGCTTTGGTGTTATCTTCGACAACCACATCAAATATGTTACGTAGTACTTTAGCACTATCGCTTACCAAATGTACTTCATCAAAGACCACCATCTTGGATTTGCGAATAAGAGACGGAACGCGGATTACACTTTGATATGTACTGATTGTTATCTCCTTGTTAATTTCTTTTTGCTCTCCAAAATACACCCCTATTTTTTCTCTAGAAACCCCATAATTAACCAGCCTTGTGAGATTTTGATTGATTAAAACAATACGCGGAACTAGAAAAACAATCTCAAATGACTGGGATTGAAACGATGAAGTTGAAGGTAAAAATGGTGAGCCTGCTCTTACCTCCTTTTTGTTTAGAGCATTCATAGCCGCAGCAGCTCTTCTTGCACATTCAAATGCTATTTCGGTTTTACCTGTACCACTGCTATATATGATTGAACCCCGCATTCCACTTAGAATCCATGCATCAACTGCATAAAGCTGATGTCCACTTAAATGAAAAGGAAATTTTAGGCTAGATATCGCCGCGGATTTTGCACCTGAAATCAACATAAGCACCTCAATTTATTGCAAACAAAGAATTTTGGAGTGCAAGTCTGAAGAAGACCCATAGTAGTCCATGGGTGTAGTGCATTTTCAGTTTTCATTTCTTTTATAACAACCATAGAGTACATAACCAACATATTAAGAAAGAGCACTCAAATAGAACGGGGAGGGTGGTCGACTTTGAAAGTACTGGTGCTACAACACGTCCCACCATTATCACGTTTTTAAGTTCATTTTAGTTTAATGTACTAAAATTGGTTCCAAATAATAGAATCCTGACACAACAACGTCATTCAAAGGTATCGATAAGCAGAAATAGCAAGGACGACCCAGAATTGTACATATAGTTTAAGCACAATGTCGTACGCAAATAGATAATATTATTTGATTAAAAAGAAGACAGCCATTATTCTGCTTTCTTAAGCTCCTTCATTCTTAATTCATGACCTCCGTTTTTCCAGGCAGAACGACTCTGCATTTTGCTTTGGAACTATTGGATCATTATTCCAGAATACATGAAAATGTCTTTGTTAGTAAGATCTGGCAATGTATCTGGTGGAAGTGGAACAACAGCACTAAAAAGAATAACACAGTATAGTATTCCTGTACAAAGTAATAATAAACTGGACGCTATATTTGCGTCATTAGAATACCTACAACTATTATGTGCTACATATCAAAGCCATACGCCTTTGACGCATTATTTACAAAATCCGCCAATCCATTGGTACGGAACTTCAGATCGTCTATATCAAAACTCCTTCAGCTAGCCGTCGAAAGGCGCGATGCATTCCATTCTCCAACACTTTGCCTTGAGGACTAAGCATAGCCGCCTCTACAGTATCATGAAGTAAAACGAGAGTAGCAGGTGGAGTTTTTCCTTTTAATCACCCGCCCTCATGTGTATGCTAAGGAATAAACAATGATTGAATCCAAGCTAGCCTTATTGTCCATTTTGTTTTTAGCTGTCCTCATCACCGAATTGATTCTTCAGCATTTTCCTTCTTGGCTTTGGTAAATGTAATTGAGGCAGGATTTTCTCAAGATCCTTGCGCTCAGGTTCAAGCCAAGGAGGAAGCACGAGTTTACTACCCAGTTCTTCTACCTTTTCATCTGTTGTAAATCCTGGCGGATTTGTAGCAACTTCAAAGAGGATACCGCCTGATTCACGAAAATATACAGAGTGAAAGTAGAATCGATCTATAATAGGTGTTGCATTCAATCCCCGCCCTGATTATACTACTACGCAGGACCTTTTGTTGTTCATAAGTTGGCGTACGCCATGCTACATGATGGACTGATCCAATCCCTATAACTGCTTGTTGTGTATAGGGCAGACAGAGAACATCGACTATCTTAGCTCCTCCTCCTCCTGCTTGTCCTTGGTTGGTAGAAGAAGATGAAGATGGTGAGGTGGTATCAGGAATTTCATAACGGAATCGGCTCCCGTCCTGACGTGTGGGAACGAAGCCCAGCTCATCAGATAAAACGGAAGCAGTACGTTCGTATCCTTCTTCTGATAGAGTAACAGAATAAAAACCCCTTATCGAGTGTTCAATAGGAACAGGACCTTCTTTCCATGCATACACTGTTCTAGCTATTGCTGATTCATGAGCTATTAGTTCCAACTCTAGTCCGTCTGGATCTTGCAGAGTTATTACCACTTCACTGTCGTTAAAGCGTTTTATTGGTCCCTCATAGTCTATTTTTTGGTTCATAAAGCGGTCCAACCAATAACCTATTGAATTCCTTGGAATTAGAAAGGATATTGCAGCAACCTCACTCGTTCCTCGGCGTCCCTTTGGTATATTTGGCCAATGAAAAAAAGTGAGAATCGTTCCTGGACGTCCTAATTCATCGCCATAATAAAGATGGTACGAAGTCGGGTCATCTTGATTTACTGTTAGTTTTACAAATCGAAGCCCCAAATTATTAGTATAAAAATCTATGTTTCTCTGAGGGTCGCTAGTTATTGCTGTGACATGATGTATTCCAAAAATCCCTTTGTTAATGATCTTCTCTTTAGACATTTCCTCTTTATTACATATTCTGGTCCAACCATTCCTAAAAGGATTCTAGTTGCAGTTATATCATAAATCGAAATCTACTTTGGTCATTTAGATGGCAGTAAATTCGCCGCATTTTGTATACCTAAATTTCGATTTAAAATTGAATAGGTGAGAGAGGACAGTATCACCATGATTCACCTTATTAGTTATCAAAAGTCTTTCTTAGAAAGCTTCAGAAATTGTATGATGCTTTATTTTTTTCGGACTTAAGAATTGGCAATGTTTAGAAAATTGTGTAAAGCTGAGGAGTCAGAGATAGATATGATGCCACCTTATTACATATAAAGTATATAACAGAAAATAAAGCTAGTATTGCCAATCATATTAGGATATGTGTTTGTATCATAGTTATAACCATTATTTCATAGAAACGTTTACATAAAGACCGTGCCGTTACAACTAAATATCTTATTAATGCGACCTATGAATCGAAGAATATCCCACAGAATAGAATTATTATTACTACCCTTCCATGATTTCTCTCAAACATATACCATCATCATTTCAGGTGATTTTGCTGCAAAATTGGCAAGATCCTTTCTTTTTTGGTATTCGCATACAAGGGAAGGTTTGATACTGATAATCCGGATGCTGTAGGATGTATTTTTAAATAACAGAAAAAGTAATATTTTTAATGGTAACGCATTGAATACTAACGAACAATACCTTTCTGGGCCGCTGTTATGGGTTGGTCTCTCGGCCTCGTTTACGCAATTCTGTTTTATACTCCTTTTCCTTTATCAATACCCTTAGCTATAGCAGGTTTCATTTTAACGAACTTCTATTTAAAAAAAATAGTGGTTAAAAGAATGAACGTGATATCAGATAGGAGAAGTAGCTCCGGCCCCCAGTCCGTTAATTACTCCTGTATCAACTGTGGCACAAATCACTCTCAGGCTGCTTGTCCAAAATGTGGTTCGAAGATGAAAGGAGCAAATTTTCGTAGCTGAGATGGAGATTTGACCGTCTTGCAAACCATGGGAAGAGCGGAATACACGAAGGGATTTGCAAACGATCTCTATTTTTATTGATTCTATATTTTTATTGATGAAGACAGCAGTACAGTAACAATTCGATATGTATAAATTTTTCATGCATTCGTCATTGCAGATGTTTAAAGAAAAGCACATTTATTCAAAACTTATAAAGTAGTTGATTATATCAAAGCCTTGCGATATTTCTAAGCTTCATTATGCAGCCTGGAATTATACTAACATGTCTATATATTAGAAGCGGTGTGGCATCTATATCTAACCAACCTTTATCATTTGATGATCAGACACCTGGTCAGTTAACCATTCAATTATCTTATGTTGTAATAGTAGGAGCGACATAAGGAATGGCTCAGCGGGAAAAGGATCGCCTTTAGCATTAATTGCAATAGCATATTTGTAGCAGTCATTTAACATTTTGTTGAACAATTCTTTGTATTCTTGTGATTGCAAGCTGTCTGCAAAACCCTTCCATGATTCAATTTCTTTGGTTAAAATATCTTCATTTGGAAATAAACTCATAATGCCAAGATCTTGCTGTTCTTTATAAAAGTAGGAACTCCCTGCAGGGAAGGGGGTCTTCTCCGCGGACTAGAAAAAGAGAACGACAGATGACAAAATTAAATCTTGATTTAGTACCAAATCAGAGCATTTTGCAACCATATCATCACGGCTATAATAGTATGGGGTTTAAGTTCAATATCTAAGACCGAATATATTCACCATATTCCTCAAAGCAATAATCGATGATTCGCTCTTTGTGGCATCTGCCATAATTTCTAATGCCTGTGGTGTGTCAAAATCATCTTCAATATATTTTACAAATTTTCTCATATATTTTTGTGACCTCTTATTATTACTTTTATTGAACTTATTATGCTGCTTAAACATGGCATTAGCTATAGAATCATCTAGATCTACAAACCTATCAAGCTTTGACATAGAAAACTCAATTGAATCCCTATAGTGTTTTGAAAATAGATAAAGCCTTAAAACATTTGAATTATATTTTTCTAACAGATCGCGTATTGTCACTGCATTACCCAAGGATTTTGACATTTTTTTTCCTCCGGTCGTAACTAATCCTGTGTGGACCCAGCATTTAACCGGGAGTTCAGAAGATGTTAAAACTTTCAGTTGAGCTAAATCTGACTCATTATGTGGATAAACCAGTTCGATCGCTGCTCCGTGGATATCATAATGTCCATTAAAATTCGACATTGCCACAGAAGTATCCTGCAAATGCCACCAAGGCACTCCGCTACCCAATATCGAATCGTAATACGTTTCTCCAAAGATGTCAGCAGCATTCCAAAGCAAAATATCCGTGGAATTATATTTTCCTGGAGCAATGTCAAACCTTCTGTTATCAAGCTCAGATCTGGTCATCCTAGATAGTTCCCCATAGGATTTCACATTGGCCGTATTTAGATAGATGTTTCCATTCTTGGAATAGGCTAATTTACGTTCGAGTAATTTGGATACAAGTTGTCTAGCTGTATCGATATAGTCTGAAACCCTAGCAAAATTTAAACTATTATCAACACCAAGCAAAGATAAATCGATGAAAAGCTCTTCAATGAACTTACTTGAAAGATCATGCTCTGATATACCTTCGATCTTTGCTTTGGAAGATATTTTTGGATCTATATCCGTGATATTAACAATTATCATGGGAGACCAACCTTTAAAAAGCAGGTATCTTGCTACGAAATCATAAAAAAGAAATATGCGAGCATGGCCTAAGTGACTATAATCATAAACTGTCGGTCCGCAAATGAATATTTTCACATGATCGATTTTGGTTTGAAAACGACGCTTTTTCATAGACAGGCTATCAAAAATCTTTAACATGCAGCAGGTTATCTATCCTTATCCAATTATAAAATTTAGTGCCGTAAATACTTATTTTATCTATATATCCGGCATAGCAATCTCGATAATAATCTTTATCTCTTATGCTACAATTTAGAATGTCTTGTTATTTTTTCCATGCCACATCAGGCGTCTATCCTGATAGATATGCCCTTATTTACAATATCAAATATCACAACAGTGAGGAAGCAGTGTATTTGATCTATTACACGTAAATCGTTAATACAATAACGTAAATCTGTAGTGGATTACCTCAACACCGTCTATCTTGAGCACAGATAGTAACAACAACTGAATAATCTGGCAGAAGGTAAAGTATTAGACACTAGAATACCAATAAAATCAATATTATAGTGAGTTGTTTTTGTTAAGGTACTATTCAATGCAAGATTTCTTTACCCACAAGGGATTTCTTTTCTTTCAGAATATCCATAAACCCATGACGATGCATCATTAAGCAATATCTTAATGGCAGGCAACAAATGCATTACAGTCAAATGAGTGTCGACACATAAACACTGGGTTATATTGGATTACATATTTGCGGAGAAATAAATCTATAGTAGCACGAATGTTTGAAAGAATATTTTGTTATAGATAGATAGGCTCTCCCCCGAGTTTAAGTCATCAAATATTGGTCAAATTTGTTATAATTAGCAGTCATCTATTCGCCATTTAGCGGTCATATTCTTTTGTGCTTGGTAGTAGCCTATACTATAGCGGAGGGGCATGTACGTATATCTATATACAATATAAATTTCCTACAATATAATCTTGTAAATGATTGTTGTGAGTTCGAACTCCAAAACCAATAAAAATCAACGTCCTGGCTGCATGGCCAAAGCAGAGCAAATAGCAGAGGAAGAAGTGATAGTGGTGGTATTGTAAGCATCATAATAAAGGAATGCAGGCAGAATGATGTGGATTTGATCTAATTAAGACAAGTTACTGTAATGCTGAGAAGTGAAGGCTATAGTATAGAATCTTTCACACCTTTAGTCAGAGTAAGAGAAATGCTCAAAACAGACAATTGTTATTAGGCAAAACCACAACAGCCAGAGCAGTGCAAGGAGAAGGAGGAGAAGAAAATGGAGGATAATATCAAAATACTACTAGTAAGAGACGAAGTAAAACTGGAGGAGAAAGTTGAATCTTTGCTACAAAGACTGCAAGTATTTTGCTACAAACATTATCTATCAATCAAGGAATTGAGAAGTCAGAAGGCATTAAACACTGAAAGTACAAAGCATCTAAATCGTATTATTATACTATAGCTACCAAACTTTAACCAGCATTAGCATATTCCTTTAGTATACACGGTTTAACTTAGTTAACTATACAATGATCACTAATTTGCTATCTTCCATAGTTGTAGTTGATGTTTCATTTTCTTTTATGTAATAATATCACTTGGTTCCTGCTTTTGTATTTTGTTGCCCCTGCTGACGTACTAACAAATCATCAATAAGGCTCTTAATTCCTAAGAGAGGCTTGAAAAATATATACCTAAAAGTGTTTCCCTTTATATCATGAACTAAAATTTTAGTTTTAGTATCATTTATTTCAATTGAAACTTCAATAACCTTATTGGGGTCAAGATATAAAGTTCTAAGAACAGAATCTATATATTTTATGGCTTCGATATCTGTCATTTTTTCTTTCTCCTATCTTCTTTTAGCATCTGTTATTTCATCATGAATTTTGGTTCATAGGCTATTAAGAACTTGATTAACCCGGTTAACTTACAATGTTAGTTTACCTTAAGGCATCTATGAAGAAACTTGTTGCAGATGATGGTGGTTATCTGGGCTTTCGACATGAAGGGACTTATGGTAGTTTTTTACAAAATAGTTGGAAGGGAGCATAAATAAATGGGAGTTCTGAGACACAAACTGAAGATAGTAAAAAAAATCTAATTTTATCTTGTAAAGCAATGAATTTTGACATCTTGTATTGACAGCAACCAAGATGATAAACAAAAATTCACCTATGATCAATGACAAGGAGTGTTTTTGAATTCAGTATCAGCAAGAGCGCGATATTGTGTGTGCTATTAACACAGATAGCGATAAGGATCTAATAATAATAATTCTTTATCAAGCTGTTGAATACAGTAAGTATGAACTAACGGCTAACGGTAATGATATATCTTTTAGCTCATTATCAATCCTAACACAATGACCATCATGTATTCCTAAGCCTGATGCTTCACCAACGGGTTTGCCTCGAAATCGTCTAAGTTTATGTTTTATATGATAATCTAATTCATGCATATTAGAGTATGGAAAGTTATCTAGCCTGCTGATGTATCTGGATCCTCTTAGGTACTCATTCCAGTGTTTTCCTTCAGGATGGTTTGTAAGCATGTAGAATTTGTCTCCGTGTCTAAAGATGTGCTCAATTATAGTTAATATTTCATTGTTAGTTTGATCCTTGTCTTTACCTCGTTCTACTACAGATATTGAAAAAGGTCGAAACTTGCCGTGGACACTCTTAGTAAGAACCCACTCGCGCCCATCCTTGGCTAATAATTTAAAGCTCTTCTGATCCTCTCCTTTCTTTATTTCGGCGATCTCCTTGCCACCTTCTCCTAAATATACTCTGGCCTCCCAAGGTTTGGGGCCTTTAATGACATATTCTGAATGCAATTGCACAATAACTCCGTAAGGGTGCTTTGTTATATTGTTTTTTCCTTGTACGAAACTATCCAGTTAGTCAAAAGTCTCTTTTACGATGTTTTGAGCATTAGTCCACTTCTGTGAATATGGTGTTTTTGATATTCAAGTCTTATATTATTACAGCAACAACAGCACAGAAAATAACAAAAATGGTGATAAGTCAAACAACAAGGAATCAAATTGTCAAGGAGGAGGAAAACCTACGGGATTCATAATATCCTGGTGTCCATTTTTACCGTTATTATTGGGTATTATCAGCTTATCATTCCGCTCCTCCTCGCCCTCCATGATCTCCGCCTCGACTACATCAACTGTTTGAAGGTCGGCTGTTATCTATACTGCTTTGCCCTGCAGAACATAGTTAAACACAAGGTTCAATAGCTCCAACTTTCAAGATACACAGTAGTGTTTTCTATGTCTCATACATACAATACTCAAGAAAAGTCTAAGAGAAGCATTATCGCATAATTGGGTAATTTTTGTAGTTGTTTCTGCAGCGGTCATTGGTCTAGCACTCGAAACAGCTCTTATCAGAGTGAACATATTGTGGATTAATAACCTGAAAGAAACGGAGTTGGAGAATTGACGAACCAGTTTTGTAGAAGGCGTTTAACTTAAAATGATCGAGAAATCTACTAATGTGAATTATGATAACGAATATAATGGCAATGAATGTTGCGACTTAGTCATATATGCAGTATACATGTGTTGCAAAGAGTTGATGATTTATGAAGGATACAGAATTGACTAGATCAGATAGCATATACAACAATAGCAACAGTGACATAGCTATAGAGATCAGCAATCTAACAAAGCGATTTGAAAATGTTACAGCCTTGGACAATCTGTCTTTGGCGGTTAAGTACGGTGAGATATTTGGCCTGCTTGGACCTAATGGATCTGGCAAAACTACAACTATAAATATTGTGAGCGGTCTGTCCAAGCCCACTTCTGGACAGGTAAAGGTACTTGGATATGATATTACAGAAAATACACATGCAGTTCATGCAGTTTTAGGAGCTGTACCCCAAGAGACAGCACTTTACGAGGAACTTACAGCTTGGACGAATATGACAATCCACGCTGATCTGTATGGTGTACGCCGCTCTGAGCGTGAACAGCGTATTATTGATATGCTCAATCTAGTTCAACTTTATGAAAGACGTGATAATCGTGTTAGCACTTTTTCCGGAGGTATGAAGCGTCGCTTAGCATTGGCTAGAGCTCTGTTGCATGATCCCAAGCTGCTTTATTTAGACGAACCAACATTAGGGGGTTGACGTACAAAGCAGGCGAGCACTGTGGAATTACATCTTGGATTTAAAAAAGAAAGGCAAAACGATTCTCTTAACTACTAATTATTTAGAAGAATCTAATGCACTATGTGACCGTTTAGCTATTCTAGATCATGGCAGACTGATAGCCCTAGATACATCATCCAACCTTAAGCGAAGGTATGGTGACACCATTATAGAAATAGAAACTACATCACGTATATCTCAGAATATCCGGACACGAATGCTTAGTCTTCCTGGAATAACTAAAGTGCACCAAAACGATAAAACGCTTAAAATAGTATCTACGGGAGACGACACATCTACAATAGGGCAGATCGTTATGCTTGTTACCAATGAGACTGCGCTCAGGACCATTTCCCAACGGGAACCAAATTTGGATGAAATCTTTTTGAATTTAACTGGAAGTGCATTAAGGGACTAATAATAAGTAGAGGAAAGGAAAAGAGAAGAAAGCAAGCATCCAAACAAACCATATGACTATGACATCTATTATCGATCATTTTGGACTCAGAGACAACCATAATCTCCACGTAATCTTATCAATGGCTAAAAAGGATATTCGAAGCAATACCGTTAGCAATAACCTCATTTTATACAAATGCTTTCCCAAATCAAGTAGTAATAAGGGCTCACGAAATAGACACTTATTCTCATGATACTGGATATATCCAGTATCTGGTTGTAAGCCTGATGGTTGTAAGTATTATGCTTCGCGGATTGCTTCAAGCTGGTGCTAATGCAGCCAGAGAATATGAAAAGGGGACAATCAAAGAGCTAATCTTGTCGCCTGCAAGACTATGGGCTATTCAAGTTGGCAAGATTTTAGGTGCACTAGTACTTAATTCCGTTTCTGTTTTAGTTGTGATAATCGTGATTGTATTTTTGATTGGCATTTGGCCAGTATATTGGGATGAATTGCTTGGATTTACGGTGCTGCTTATGATAACATTTGTCGCATTAGGGACGCTTATTGGTACTCTTGTACGTCGCAGGCAATCGGTTATACCTCTAAGTATTGGTATGACAATACCAATCTTCTTTCTAAGTGGTGCTTTTGGTCCAGCTACTTGGGGAGATCCGGTTATTGGATTTGTAACCCAATTTCAGCCAGTATACTATGGTATTGCAATATTTCAACATGCTTTTCATGACTTTACAACTACCCAAACAGGACCATTATACGATAAAATCATATTAATTGGCTTTGCTGTTGCTGCAGTGCTTGGTAGCGTCATTGCTCTTCGCAGTACTAAAGGAGAATCATCTCTGCGTTAATGATGATCACTATTGCAGCAGCAAAATCCTGGTTTGCAATTCTTGCTATTGTACGTAAAGACATTGGTGTATGGCTTCGGCAACCAACAGCTATTACCGCTACTATTCTTCCCGCAATTGCATTTATGATCATTCTTTACTTGGAGCTCAGGCAGTAGGACGTAACCCTGTAGCGTTAGTATTGCAGGATAATGGCCCCCATGCTCAAGAACTTGTAAGTATACTTAATAGCTCTGATGCATTCAAGGTTTCACTTGTAACTTCAAAACAAGA
>JAFAQB010000324.1 GCA_019246625.1 Nitrososphaeraceae archaeon | reverse complement strand
TAACTCCAAAACAAGATCAAGCAGAGCAAGCACTAAAACATATACAAGTAGCAGCAGTCATAACTATCCCTTCTAACTTTGATGTTGCATTTAATGCACACAAATCCGATCCAGTCACTATCCACATAAACAACCTAAATCTAGACTTTACAAATGACCTTCGTCGATCTCTTCCTGCTGCGATTAGTGAATTCTATTCTGGTCACGATAGCAACAATAATGACAACAATAACATCAACAGCCCTATCAAAATCCATGTCAAAGAGACAGATTTAAGAAAGCAAGATGTTGACCTACTTAGGTTTGAGATTGTACCAAATATGGTACTCTTGTTAACTACCGCTGGCATTGTAAATGCGGGGTTAGCTACGGCTAGAGAATGGGAAGACTCAACGATAAAAGAACTTTTACTAGCGCCAATTTCTAGAAGCAGTCTTATTGCTGGTAAGCTAATAGGAGGATGGCTTACTACTCTTCTTGTAGCTGCTGTGGTCTTGGTAATAGGTGCAGTAACAGGCTATCTAAGACCAGAGGGCTTGCTGTATTGGCTTACTACTATAATCATAATAATGTTGATTGCTCTTTCGAGTGTTGGTGTGGGTATAGCCATAGGATCAGCAGCACGTCGTTTTCAGCGAGTCACAGCAGCTGGTATTCCACTTTCAATAGATCTCTTTTTTCTAAGCGGCGGTATTACTGTTGCTGCATTCCTTCCATCATGGCTCCAAGTAGTTGCTCATTTTATTCCTACTTTCTATGGAACCCATGCATTGCAGACTTCAATCTTTTATAGTTCCACTGAAGGTTTGGCACAGGACATATTAGTGCTGGTTGGAACTGCATTTGCTACTATTGTTCTTGGCGTCTTTTCATTAAGAAGGAGCACATTGGTATAATTATAATGTGAGATAAAAGAAGGAATAAACGAAGCCGTCTGCTTAGATAAACAGGTATAGCTGCTGCTGCTATCGTGACATGATCTGCTTGAGCAAGAAGTATCATACCACTGCCAGCCCTATCTTAATGAATTGGTTAAACACATCAAGAAATTAGCCTAGAATATACCACTTTTTCAAATTATTGGTTCCTGTCAATAAGGAAAAAGTGATACAGAAGATCTGACATGACAATGATAATGACTATGACTTTTAAAAGGTCTGAAAATTATTCTACACGAAGCACAAAAGTTAGGTTATTAGAGGCTCCTGGAACGTAAGGAGTTTTCGGAGGACTCAGTCGCGAGCAGCTGCAATTATTGGAACTTTTTGACGTTTATATTAAAACTAAATTTTTTGCTATTTAATATATTTTTTTATCTTTCCAATGTCTTCGTTAAATTTAGATTCTATTTTATTTCGGTTTCTTTGATTTCCTCTTGTCTAATAATAACTTGATCTGGAAAACTCATAGTATATTCAACAAATCTATAATCAACATCTCTCATACTACTAACAACTTGTGCATGAAAATTTGAATTTATTTTGATGATCTCGAGCATGCAAAGAGAAAGCTAGAGGCACTAAGTCAAGACGATAATGTGAATTTTTGTAGGAATGGAAGAAAGAGAGCTAGTGGTGGTGGTGGTGCTGAGCCAGGAACTAATAAAAACGGTATAGATCCTGACGAGGAAGGCAATAGCACTGCAATAATTAAACACAAAATACCTAAGGAGAATACTGGACTCATAAAGAGGGTAATCGTCACGATTTCAGTAATAATAATAAAACAATAAAGCAAAAACAGAAGATCAAAAACTCAAGCGATGGCTATGTAGAGCCCGCATTTGATACAGTAGATAAACCAGCAGGTGTATCTCAGCCTCCAGTTTATGTGATACCTGAGTCAACAAATCCCATAATAATTGTGTTCAACACATCACATCCCTTTATACGGCAAAGAATCTTTATAAACACAATAAAATGAGTCTATTCTATCATAGTGCATTGCCTGTTGAGGACTTTTCTAAATTCCAAACTGATAGAATAATCTTCAAACTTTATTCCTGCCAACTACATTTGAAGAATTTAAAATATTTTGAATCGAAATATAAGGACCTTTTTTCAAGCGATGTTCGAACAAGTATAGAAATTGAAATAGAGTCATTTATTTCCCAAATGATTGGAACGGTTGACTCACTTCTGTTTAAAATAAACACTAAATTTCGATTGAGTATTCCAGCTGATAGTATTGAAATAGACAAAGTGCAAAGTGCATTATCGTCTGAAACGAAGAGTTTTGATCTATTAAATGATTTGGATGAGGCAAACCGAGAGGGTAACTGGTACTGGATTATAAGGCAACTGAGAAATTATTCATTAGATAATTCCTTGATTTCACAAGACGCTTTTGAATTGCTTGCAAATTACACAAAAACCAATACGAAATTAATTCCATATTTTGAGCAATCTCTAAATCATCTGGAGAAATTAATTGAAAACATTAGGATAAGAGAACCTTTGTTACAATAAAATACAAGCAATGACAAACATTAGATGTACATGCGTGGACTAGAGCACAAATAGTCTTTTGTCTAAACTTGATGACGATAAGCCATATCCCAAAAAAGAAATTCATACTTACAAGCAGTAGCAAAATGTTTTTTCATTGCTAACCTATCTATATCATCGCTTCTTGCTTTATCATCAGCCAATGCACATAGAACGGTTTTTATATGATTTATCTGTCTGCGAGATTCATCAGAAGAATAGAACTGCACCCATTTTTTGTAAATCATATTATTTTGTATATGATGACTCTTAGCTAACTTTTCAGCTATTTCAAGATACGTCCAAGGACAAGGTGCCATAGCTGATACAATTTCACCTATAGAACAATTTGAAGATACTCGCTTTAGATAAGTAATATGTTCAATGGTAGTCTTGCTTGGCAAGACATATAGATTAGTTGTACTTGATGACGATTGTTCTAATGGCGATAGACTTAAAGAATCAACTATAATCTGATCTTGCATTTTCATTTCAAAATTAACTGTGCTATATAATAGACCATCAAACAATTTCACTAAATCAGCATCGTTATCAGATTTTAGTTTTGCAACACTCAAAAATCTACAGAATTCCTCCAGAAAGATCTGATCTTGCTTTAGGTAGAATACGAATTTGTCCATTGGAAGGGTGTCATTATAGATTTCTACTACAAACCTATGATTTATAATCCCTTGCCATGTTTCTATGGATGATTGCTTCAGTTCGTCTGCGAATGTAAGCATAGAGTATCATGCTATCCATCTAGCTTATCAAAATATAGTGTCAGAGAATTCCTCATAAATACATGATTCTGCATAATAGTAAGCACCATAATAATAATTTTCTTCAGAAAATAGAAAATAATTATTCCAAGACCGTCGATGCTATTCTTAATCATCAGTATCTATCAGCACTAGCAAGGAAAAACTCCAAATTTTAGTATATGAGCAATATTATATAATTAAAAATGATAGAAGAAACTTTGCACTCGCAGTATCAAAGGCCTCAGATGATGCAGCTACCGAATTATCCACTGATTGTCTTTCTGCTGAAGTCAAATCTTTAGAAAATCTAGTTCCTATGGCAGAAGAATTAGGTACTAACAATATTATTAGTGATAGTGATAATAAAATAGAATTATAGGATGTCATGCGTATACTAACTACCTTACAAAGCTTGCTGTTTATGGTTCAAATGCGGAAATACTGGCAGCTATAACTGTTGACTTTCCTGTTTGGGGAGCTAACTGCAGTAAAATAAGTTCTTTTTTAATAAAGAAATAAGGGTTCACAAATAGATCCTGTATCTTTTTGGATCAATTTGCCGCACCATTACCTGAAGAGTTTATTGAAAAATCCAATAATTTGATAATCGAAGTTAATTCTCCTCAAAGACAAAATGCGATACAAAGTGCAGCCAGACTAATCCTTGACTATGAGTTGTTGTTTTGGGATACAATTTACAACTCCTTATAGGAGCTGAGCTCAACGTTATATATTATATACACGTTTTAAGTATCAGAAAGTTAAATCCGCTAAAAAGTCAAGCTTATTTGAGTGCAATAACAGCAAGAGAGTTAACAAATCAGATTATAGCTATGAAATTGGAATGGCTATGTTGCTTTTGGACTAATACTTACCTAGACACGCATCACTACAGACGAAGCTGCATTATGGCCTAAATGTTTCTAGCATTAAGAGTATTGTGAGAGGATTTGATTTTTTAGTGTTTAAATTTGCAAATAACTTTCATACTTATCTCTTCTTCAAGTCTCTTGTTAATCTCAATTAACAAAGGCTATAAAATAGACATCATCAATAACTAATGAAAGGCAAGCTAACCGAAAGATACGTATAAGATTATTAATTATTGATACAATCATGCAGAAGGAAATGAACCATGCTTTTTACGCCTTATAGGTTTGATTTTCTTGATAGAATGGAGATGATGTCACATATTCAATAATAATCCAGGCTTTTGTTTTGTAGTTTATTTCGTTATTCATAGAAGGACTCCACCGATGAAAGTTTGGAAAGCCTGATACAACCAGATGTAAATGTTGAGATGGCGACTGCATATCCGTATCTGTGTAATCTCCTTTAATATAGAATGCAGTCAATAAGATGACTATTAGTATGACTGCTGTCGGTATTGTACTGATAATAATGGCTGTTTTTATCAAAGTCACAATTATATGGTGAAGTATTTGCTCTTTACTAATTTATACCTAGTGCATACAACAGCAAGCTTGCTTATAAGATACAATTTCACCCTGTTGCTTTGATTGAGTTTAGCCTATGACATATCGCCTATCTTGGCAACATCTGCTTATCGGCTGTGGCATTTGGTTGAAAAAGTATGCATTGCTATGAGGCAATAAATATATCAGCTGCGGATACAAAAGCTAGAGAGGATTAGTAGCTGTTGAGGCAGCGCTCGGAGCGGATACAAGAATGCCGAAGCAATATACTACACAAATTTCAATTCAAGTATACTGCTGTTTATGTTTTTCGTTATAATCTCTAACTAGTTCATGTTCGTATCTTTCTTTCCCTTTTATGTTCGCTTCAGCAAATGAAGCGAAAGATTCAGCTTCAAGTGATGTATTCCCATATGTTGTTTCTTCAACTATAGAACCATCAGAATTCATTATACATACTTTACAGTTCCCTTTTGCTACGTCTACAGCTACATCTTTTAATGCTATATAAAGCCATCAAATATATCATTATCTAATAATAAATGCGCAAATGATGTTAAAATTTAAGAATATTCACATTTACTGCAATCAGGCAAACAATTTAGACTTCAACGTCATAGTGCCAGAACTACGAAAATATTTTCCAAACATTCCGATAGATGTAAGACATCCTTTTTTGAATAAAATAGATAGTGTACTTGCAGAGCGTTTAGTATCTATTAGGATATCTGACATCAAGAGACCGTTTAATGAGCAACCAAGAGTAAAAGTTCAAGGAATATCAGATCAAAATATTGTTTATGAGAGGAATTTAAGAGATCTAATTCATACTAGTAATAGTAGTAGTATTGCTGGAAGGCGGCATAAAGAATTGATATTATACGATGGGTTTATGATGCAAAGATTGTTTGAAACAATGATTGGTGAAAATGAGGCGAATACTCATCATGTGCATATAGTGTTTGAAGATAGATTAATCTGTACTTTTAGCGAAGAAGACTGGCGCTACCATGCAAGAACCATTCTAGGAGGGAGTCCTTCAATTATTTCTACGACCGGTATTATTGAAGCACCTGCCAAACCAAAGGAATGGTACATAAAGCAAATGCAGGTTGCGGCTAATGACATAAGTAGTGATGGCGACCAAAATGAGATAGCATCATCTACTGAGAAAGAAAAGTATCTTGAGTATGGTGATTGTAGAATAAACTTTGCAGCGGTTGGATATGTTCTTCAGGCGTTGTTCTTCTTTATAACTGAAGGAAATCCTTTCTGTAATGATATTAATTGCAGACTTTATAATGCACACTGGCAAGAAGAAGTGATACATTCACAAATACAAAGCAAGAGGCTATGTAATAAGCACGCTAAATTGCTGCATAAGTTCAATGCCATTTGATAGTTCAAGTTGGATTGATTTCATAAGAAGGCATAAATAAAGACAATATAAAAAAGGCTCAAAAAGATAATAAGAAATAACACCGAAGGACTTCATGCAGGATAGCAATGTTTAACTTGTTGCCGTCTAGAGTACCAGATGGGCATCATAAAGACAGCTTTTCAAGCTTAATAAATAGATTATTAAATTCATTCACTGTCTATTTAATACAGATAACAAGTATATATCATGCGAATATTAGAAAAAAGGTATGCTAAAAAAGTTAGGTTGACTTGCGTCATACTTAAATCAATCTTGTTTTTATAAGGGGTAATGCAGATGCGGCAGCAGCAGACACAGCAGGATGATTCTCAGATCAAATATATTCTGGATAACAAATCTCTTACTTTCGCTGAGAAATTAATAAACGTAAAGAGCGTCGAAAGGGTAAATGAAAATATCAATACGCTAAGCATGGCTGGCGATATTGCTATTGTTAGTGTGGATCTTGCTATGGCACAAGATAGTACTGGTCCTTTGGCAATACGCGCGCTTAATGAAATGGGTATAGACAAAATATACGATCCCTCAAAGGTCTTGATGGTCATTGACCATACATTTCCGGCTGCAGATGAAAAAGTTGCAAATCTGCATAAGTTGATAAGGGATTTTGCTTTAAAACATAACTGTATGCTAGTTGAAGGTTCTATTTCTCATCAGCATATTCTTGAATACCTTGCCGCTCCTGGAATGATGATATTAGGAGCTGACTCGCATACATGCCAGGCAGGATCTATAGGATCTTTTGCCACTGGGGTCGGAAGTACAGAGATTGCTGCAGTGTGGGCTACAGGCCAATTGTGGTTAAAAGTTCCTGAAACAATCAAGGTTAAGCTGTCAGGTAATTTTCATAGAGGAGTATTTGCCCGTGATCTAATTTTACATTATATTGGAGAAGTAGGCGAGGATGGAGCAAACTACAAGTCACTAGAATGGAAGTATTCAAACGATTATGTCAAGAAACAATTTAGCATGGATTCTAGAGCTTGCATTAGCAATGCATCAATGGAATGTGGTGCCAAGATCTCTATTTTTCCAGTTGACGAGATTACAAAAAAATACCTAGAGGAAAACCCGAGAATTGATCAGAACAATAACAACACTACCAACAATACTAACAATAATAATATACAAAGAAGAATTGACATCCAATCAGGGAATTCTGCACAATATAAAGAAGAAGTCGAAATACAATTAGAGGAAATAGAACCTCAAGTTAGTGGGCCAGACAATGTTGATAAGGTGCATTCAGTTGATGAGTTAGCAAATTTGGAAATTGATCAGGCCTTTATAGGTTCATCTACCAATGGAAGAATAGAAGATCTTGAAGTAGCTGCTCGCATATTAAAAGGCAGAAAAGTTCACAAAAACATTCGATGTGTTGTCACTCCAGCATCTGTGAAAGTATATGAAGAAGCTATTAGACGTGGCTATGTTGAAATATATCTTGAATCAGGGGCCGTGTTTACCAACGCTACTTGTGGAGCCTGCGTTGGAACACACCTAGGTGCTTTAGGTGAATATGAAATATGCATATCTTCCTCTTCAAGAAATTTTGTTGGGAGAATGGGTGCACTTTCCTCAAAGGTATATTTAGCATCACCTGCAACCGTAGCATCATCTGCAATAGAAGGTAGAATAGCTGATCCAAGGAGGTACCTCCAATCATCATGAGCCGAGAGGGGCACGACCGCGAGCCGCAGCTGCCGAAGTCGGTTGGAATTACCAACGGAAAAGCTTGGATATTTGGAGATAACATCAATACAGACATAATAATACCTTTTAGATTCAAAAGCAGGACAAATGATCCATACGAAATGGCAAAATATGCAATGTATGGATATGATCCAGATTTTCATAAGAAGATATCCAGTGGAGATGTAATTGTAGCGGGCCGAAATTTTGGTGGTGGTTCTAGTAGAGAACAGGCCCCTGTAGCATTGAAATATGCTGGCATATCAGCAGTCATAGCTGAAAGCTTTGCACGCATATTCTATAGAAACTCCTTCAGCATAGGTTTGCCAGCACTTGAGGTACCAGGAATCAAAGGAAAAGTGAATCAAGGAGATGATCTCAGCATAGATATATCAAAATTTATTGTGCAGAATCTTAGAACTAGAGAGACTTTTCAATGTCAGGTAGTTCCAAAGTTTATGCGAGATATGCTGATGGAAGGTGGACTGGTGGAATACTACAAGAAGTATAAACAATTTCCATGGACACATATGTAATTTATTGTAACATGCGACGTGGCTGTTTTACTGGAAGAGCCGGTCTACATGGCAGGCATTGACCCTTAGTACATTGAAACACATCAGTTTGTTGATCTTTTATCATGTTTAAGTATTGCCTCTTTGTGGAGACGCTTATTATTTTGTAGTCCAAGTTTAGACTATGTTAGACAGATATCTTTACGATCAAAACTATATCATCAATAACTGATTTTAACAAAAAGTGTTGTGAGGTCTATAGCAGAGTCTTTTTTTCTTTTTTCTAGTGCAAGAATACATAGACAGCGTTTTGTCCTATTGAATCCTGTACTTCATCTATACCTTGTCTCTTACTTGGAAAATGTCTTTTGGCTTCCTCTCTCGAAACAACCTGCTTTCGCCAGTTATATGAAGAAACAATATCCAAATTAAGAAGAGAATTACAGGCAGCACTTGTCGACTTAGGCCACAAGAGTGCATTTGATCTTTTATTAAAGGAAGCATTGGATCCACAGCAGGCTACTATGAGTAACTCTACATTGCCAACAGTTAGCGACAAACTAAATGTGATGGCATCAATACACAATAGCAAGCTAATTGAAGCGTTAGCGAAGGAATTGAAGCAGAAGGATTCTGAAATACAGGATGATTGAAATTATAGATACCTAAGTATCGCTGCACTTTATCAAAAGAGCTAGAAAGGTAAATGGAAAGTTGCTGCTATTTACCATGACGGTATTATTTGTTCGTATAGCGGGTGATGATGATAGTCGTTGTTTTGTACTAGTAGTAGCAGAAGAAGATCTCCCTCCAACCCCTGTCACGTTTACACTATAAAATGATGCTATAGTAGGATTAGGATTGCAGGAGAATTTAGCAGTTATTTTGTTTGCTCCTTGTTTAATTAGAGCATATTTAGGAGAAAGAGTAACACTCCACTTTGAATAATCTTTACTTCCACTAGGACCAGTTGCTGTAACATTTTGATATGGTTTTCTACCATTTACAATAATGCTAACGTGGCAATCTGAAGTGACATTATCTTTAGATGTTCCTGCTATTGTGAGAATACCAGTTGGAACATCTTGGCCTTTAATAGGTGAAGTAATCTTTACGCCATGTGCAATAGGCGATGACAATTGTGATGCTGGTAGTGGTAGTGGTTTTGTTACTGTTGTCCTCCCAGTTACATTTGGTGGACTTGGAATTGGCGGTATTTGTCCAAATACGCTATCTGTACATATGACATTAATCAGAATAATGGTAAGAATCATTCCAAACATAATTAGTAAAAGAGATGGTCCTGCAATAGGAGCAGACTTCAATTGAGTAACACGATCATTCTTTACGCAACAAATTATAAAAATGTGTAGTTTACAACTGCGTTGTTGCATAACTCTTATTCGTCAATAAGATCGAAAACGTTATGTCTTCGTAGTGGCAAATCAACTGTAGATAGCAATAACCTGTATTGAAACAGTCAATATTTTGCGTAATTACAAAGGAAAATCTCTTCAGGATGGCCAGTCAACTCTTTCTACAGAACCATGCGATGCCACGCAATAGATCTATTGTATAGTAATGACTACACTGAAAGAGAAAGACAAGTTTTAGAGTTGTACAACAACCAAGGCAAGCCTACTGTAGATTGCAAAGGTTCTAAGAATCCAGATATGATATGACGAATATGTCATAATCAAAATCATTTAGCAACTCGGTCTTCCTCTTCTACATACTATTTATTCCATGTAAGAGAGTGTCATCGTCATTGCAGCATACAGCTTCACTCTTGGCTCAGTCTGGAAATGACATGACCACACTTCTGACTAATTTAACATGTCTAATAACTAAAAATAAAGTATTAGCTCCTATTGCACATACATGTAGTCCAAGAGATTATGAAGAAACAATTTGATTATATAGACACTATTGCAGCAGAGCGATATCGTCTTTATCTAAAAGAAGAAGAAAGGAAAAGAAGATATTCAGAGTGGAAGCAATATGTTATTGCCGCTAGTGCCATCATTATATATATCTAGTTTCCGGCCGCTTTTTATTTTAAACATAAATCATTTAATATGGTTTATGAGTACTTCGATATCATCAACTACTGCAGTTACTGCAAAAGATACTGCAGTCCGGACAATGCAACAAAAACATCTTGTTGGAGGTCAACTTATAAGATGAAGATTAAAAGATGGTCCTGCCCTTTTTGTTCGCAAGCTTCCACACGGCACTGGAACCTTAAAGTACATATTCAGAGAAGACATAATGGAATAGGAGAGCCAATACTAACAGCAGCAGGATCATTTAATTCTAGTTATAACGCTTTGCGCGGTCGACTTGAGCCTGCAGCAACTCATTCGGCCAAAATTGATGATAATTTTCACAGTACCCCTGTCCATGCTTATAAAACGGATTATTATCCTAACAGTGTGTCTTTTAGAACAGAGAGCGACAGGGCATCCTCATCTCAAAATAGAGACCAAATGACGAACATAATAGCTGAATTTAATGAGTTGTTAAGACTATTACCACTGCGAAGTCACAGTTCTCAAAACTCTGATATGAACAATTTGGCGTTATTGTCATTACTGGCTACTTCATTAAATTGCAGAAGGGTTCAAAATAATAATGTGAGTAATAGGATTGAACTACCGATAGGGTATCGCGTTCAATCTTGCAATACATGCATACAGGGTAATCGTCTTGATCCAATATGGGATGGTTCTATAGAATTACAAGCTTTAACAAAAATTAACCATAGGTGTCAGCCTGAGACTCTTTTATCCTCAATAAATCAGCAGCAAAATACAAATGATATACAAAATGTTATTAGGCAAATACAGGCTGACTTAATTTCCTATCTAGTACAAGTTGTTAATATAAGGATTGCAACGCAACAATCAATGGAAGCAGGAAGACAGATAGGAGGTGATGATGTATGGTTAAGAGCTCAGGAATTATACATTCCTAAACTAATGTTCGAAATTATGGCAGATAAAAAATTGTCTGACGACAGATCATGGCTCAAGGAAGAGGAGTATATTGATCTTGGTAACATTAGTGCGGATTGCAATAGGGGTAATAACAACAATAAAGAACAGCATAAAACCTGGGTTTATCCTCTAATTAAACAAGAAGTTGTTGTAAAAACATTGAAAATAAATAATAACGAAGTAATGAATTTTCTAAATATTACAAAATCGGCTTTTGGAGCATTTCAGGTTCAAGTAGACGATAACCAAAGTAACCGCTATTTTGTTATCTCAATTGCGTTTAAGCCTTGATTTTTATTCTCCAGAAGAACAAGATCCGCGAGGATACTTCACAAATGGGGTTTCAGACAGAAGGTACCAAGAAAGGTATATGTAAACACTGCTTCGGTGAAGGAGAAAGAAGATTTCAAAAAAGAGCCAGGGGAATACTGGACACTTTAACAGAAAGTAAAGAAAAGGGATTTACTGCAGTATCACTAGATGAATCATTCTTTTTCTATGACTCTCTTGTTAGAAGAGTATGGGTATACAGGAATAACAGATCAGTAGTTAGGATTACAGGCTCACATAAACACACATGTCTATTTGGAGCAGTAGCTTTGGATGGTAGGCAGCTATTTAGACAGTATCACAGATTTAATGAAGATAATTTCCATAACTATTTCAAACAAATACACTACAAGTTTCCATAATGCTATCTTTTTCTAGATAAAGCTCCACAACATTACAAGTCACAAAAAGTCAGGCATTATTTAGAGAATCATAGGAATGTTTTGATACCTGTCTGGTTACCGACGGCATCACCAGAATTCATGCTTTTAGAGGAATGTTGGAACATATCAAAATATGATCTGCTCGTCTCCAAATACTATCAATCATTCACACAGTTCAGGAATAAGATAACTGAATATTTCAGAACAAGGCGTTTCAATCTAAATATGAGAAGATATCTACTCTCTAATATTAGTTAGAGAACTTATGCTAAGAAGGATAGTCGTGATGAATTACTCTACAACAAGTTTCCTTTGTACAGTTTTGGCTGCATAGACTAATGCTGGCACTTATGATTTTTTGGAGAACATTGACATTCCGCACACCTGACTGATACTCTTTGCACAAGCAAAAGATTATTGACATCAAGATTCTCCGAAATCGTTAATTTAACGTATTAGGCAGACTTATCATTTACTTGAACTCTATTTCCTCATCATCGCATTATAGCAGATCAATCATTGATTCTGCAAGTTCTTGGTTCGATTATCTACACTGATTGTTATGTTTGTCTCAACGTAAATTTTGCATCATCATTATAAGCCAGCTATTGCATTAAATAGCTAATGAAGGTGACCAATGAGCAACAACTCGATCCGACTATAATTGTAAAATTGTTTGCATCTTCTAGAGAGATTATAGGCAAAGATAATATGGAGGTAAAATTATCTGACAAAATGACAGTTCGCGATCTACGAAAAATGATTCTGGCAACACAACCACTACTGCTGTCGAAGATTCAGTTTGTTATTGCAGTTAATCATAAAGTTGCAGATGATGCCGCTACACTAAACCAAATGGACGAAGTCGCAGTTCTACCTGCAGTTAGCGGAGGTTAGCATTTCTGGATACATGTCTACCATTACAGACAACGACCGCTACCATCGTAAGTTACCCTAAATACTTGTCTTTATGCTGCCTAGGCGCACCCAAGTTGTGTTGCAGCATAAGTGAGCTTGGAGGCAAAATCATTCACCTGAGCTTCTCCCAAATCATACCCAATACATCCCGCTAACAGTCCCCTTTCTGATCAAATGATCAAACAGCACATCGCAAAGATTCAATTGACGATGCAGAATAGGATTGAATGACAAATCAAAAACTTAACAAAAACCCCGCTGATTTTAAACTTATTGAATCAAATGAGTTCAAGATAGGAGGCAATCTTGCATATAGGACAGTATCTACTACTGCTATTAGCCAGCTGAAGCTCCAGCAGTAATCCTGGAAATATCTCTAAGTATTTGTAATTGCTATTCTGGTGTATCTGAGATTGGTCATTGTAAGAACATTAAAGCCACATTGTCGAGAATTGGTTTTGCATAGGTATATTGCCCTAGAGAGCCATCATCAAAAGTTATGATTACGGCTTTGGCATTATTATCAGTACTACCAATGAGGTCTGGATAAATCCTGTTCTCTTGTGGATTGTTAGAACTCAAAGTTGATGAAGCTGAAGTGGATTCGGAAAGGAGCGAGGGCAATGAGTCTATTGCTGTCGTATGTTGGGTCAAACTTCTGTTATTATCATGGTGACGTTTTGCAGCAAGGACAGCTGGAGATGATTAGGCGAAATCGTTAGAGTTGATGCTAACAATATGAGGACCAGGACCAGAAATGATAGCACGAGCTCCCTTTGAAGTCGAATTCATTCACAAATTACTTTTGATAACCATACTATTTATTTGAGTTACCTAAGGTAAATAATAACATGATCTCGATCACTTTAGAACCAATCGATTTATGCAACATATTGGCAGAAGCCAAAGACAGATCGGCAGGCGGAACAGCTCTCTTCATTGGAAGTGTAAGAGATCATAATGAAAGGGAGACAATTTATGAAATTTACTATGAAGCATATAAGGAAATGGCAGAACAAAATCTTACTGAAATCGAAAATGAAGTAAGAAAGAAATGGAACATAAAGAGGTTTGTAGCTGTCCACAGAACAGGTAATTTAAAAGTTGGAGATATCAGTATCGCAGTTGCTGTGTCTGCAGAGCATAGAAAAGAGGCATTCGAAGCTTGCAAATACGGTGTCGATGTGATAAAGCATGAAGTACCAATATGGAAGAAGGAAATATCTGGCTCCGGTGGAAAGTGGGTAGTAGGCATTCCTCTCAAAACTGATTGACATGGTAGAAGGAATGTTTGACGTTTCAGACAAGCCAGAGACATTAAGAAGAGCAGTTGCACAAGCCATTGTAAAAGTAAAGCCAGCTACCATAACTTTAATCAAGGAAGGAAAGTCCCCAAAAGGTAACATTTTTGATGCTGCGAGGCTATCGGGAACAATGGCAGCAAAGCGAACATGGGATCTGTTACCATATTGTCATCCAATACCTTTAGATAGTATTAGAGTAGATGTGTCGCTAAAGGAACAGTCTGTAGAAATCATCGTAGAAGTAAAGAATGTGGCCAAGACTGGAGTAGAGATGGAAGCACTAACCGGTGCGTGCATAGCGGCCTTGACAGTTTATGATATGCTAAAGCCTGTAGATGAAACGTTATTGATCGAATCAGCAAGGCTCCTAAACAAGTCTGGAGGTCTCAAGACCTTCTTCGAAAAATTTGATAGAGGCTTCAAAGCTGCAGTTTTGGTCACTAGTGATTCTAGAGATGAAAGCCAAGACCAATCCGGCAGAGTTGTTATCAATAGGCTAGGCAAAAATGGGTTCGATATAGTAGATTATAAGGTTGTACCAGACGAGGCGGATCTTATAGAATCAGAACTTAAGAAATTCTGCGATGAATTAAAAGTAGATATTGTGATAACAAGTGGCGGAACTGGAGTTGGTCCTCGGGATGTAACTCCGGAAGCAACGAAGAGAGTTATACAAAAAGATTTAGCAGGAGTGGCAGAAGCCCTTAGATCGTATGGACAGAAAAGGACACCATTATCGATGCTGTCAAGAGGAGTTGCAGGCATTAGAGGAACTACAGTAATAGTAAACCTTCCAGGCAGTGCGAAAGCGGTTTCAGAATCACTTGACTGCCTTTTTCCTGGAATATTCCACATCTATAAGATGCTATGGGGACATGGCCATTAGTGACTTATCATGTTCATTCTGACTGTTATTCCTACAAGTTAGAGACAGACATAGAAGAAGAATAAAATACTTCCTTGAGAGTCGTAATAGTTGAAAATACTGAAAGCAAGTATTAATACTATTTTATGTAACCTTGTACCCATCGTTTTGTATCTGATTTCCGGCCGCCTTCTATTTTAAACATAAACCATTTAATCTAATATATGAGTAATTTGATATCATCATCAACTACCGCAGTAGTAACTGCAGTAACTGCAGTTACTGCGAAATGGATAGTGTAGAAGATGTGAGATCTATTTTTACTATGATAATGGTTTGTCCTTGCTGCAGATGAGGCTATTGCCAAGTGATAAAAGTGGTAAGGAAAGTCTTAGAAGAAGGAGTAGTAGGGGGACTTTAGAGGCAGAACAGGCAAAATAACAATATGATTGATAGTATACACATTCACCCACTACAAGAAAGTGATTTGTCTGCAGCCGACCACATTCTTAGACTATCATTTGGTACGTTTGTTGATCTACCTGACCCAATGATATTTTTTGATGATGCAGATCATGTTCGAACAAGATTTTTAGCTAATCCATCAGCAGCTTTAGCAACTGAGATTAATAATAACAGTCAGATTGTTGGCTTAGTGTAAGCTTTTTTGCATCTTTATCAGTAAGACCAGATTTATGGAATCGCGGTATTGCTAAACGGCTAGTAGAATCCACAGTCAATCCTTTTGATAAATGGGTTACAAAAACATGCGAGTCTGTTTACTTTTTCTCAGTCCAAAACGCATTGGATTGTATAAGAAGTTTAACTTTTGGCTAAATTAATGTTGTTATTTGTTCATTGAATAACCTAGATTTCGAAATAGTTATAGCTTGATATAAGGCCATAATTTCATCCTGTGAATCATCCTTCCAAACTCAAACTCACAATTGGACAAAGAAACAGTTTGAAGTCATTTATGAAAAAGACAAATAAAAAGAAGGAATACTGCAGGGCACAGGCTATACTCAGCAAATGTGAAGGTAGGACTCACAAAGCTATAGCAACGGAGCAAGAAGTAGATGAAAGAACAATCCAAAGATGGATTGCAGAATATATCAAAAAAGGAATTGAAGGACCGAAAATACATAAGAGTAGTAGCGGATCGAAACCCAGAATAACAGACAAAGATAGAGAGATTATCCTTTCAGCATTGTTTAATGACCCCACCTATTTGGTTCTCTCAGAAATACATGGAGTCTGAGATCACTTGCAAAATGTCTGACAAATGAGCTAGGAATCCCAATTACTTTCAAGCATCTGCAGAGAATAACTAAAGATTTAGGAGTTAGGTGTAAAAGACTAAAACTGCAACTGCTACATGGAGAGGATTATGAAGAGGGGAAAAGAAAAGATAGAGAACTACAAGCAGGTAGCCTCAGCTCTTAAAAAAAGGGAGTTGTAGCATTTGAAGATGAAACGACTATAACACAGAAACACAGAATCTAAATCTCGGGCAGTTATCACAACAATTCCCATTTGATGTCCTAGAGTTTGTAGTGTTCCAGATCCAAAACAGCTTATTATGTAATCCTTCAAACAGCCTAGATTACTACTTTGATGTTGTTTCTGAAACAACTCTTTCCTTGACGTCTTTGAATGTCACTATTTATACTACCATGTTTTTAGTATAGCTTTTGGTTTTTGCTATAGAACTAGCTGTATCCAATGTTCGCATAATACAAATGTAGTATAATGTGATAGCTATATCAAGAAGAGGATAGAAGTATGTGATAAGTCTTCCTCAAAGGAGTAAGACAAAAGCATACTAGGGAATTGGAGCGTGCTAACACAGCCTATTTGCATTAACGCTATTTGGATCTATAGCTAAAGCTTTGTCCAAATAAGTAATAGCTTGAGTGTAATTACGTAAGCTATCAAGAACAGCACCTTTGTTAGTTAATGCTGCAAAATTGTTAGGATCTATAGCCAAAGCTTTGTCATAGTAGGTAATAGCCTGACCGTGATTTCCTAAATTATCAAGAGATAAGACAGAAGACAATATCAACTGCTTCAAGGAGATAATGAAAATAGTTAGTGAATTTGGCCACTTAGATGGACTTAGAGGAGCGCGCTTTATTTTATACTGATCTATGAACATAACTTTTTCGGGAAGAACGCTGCTATTAATTGAATTCATAAAATATACCCCAATATTTGGATACGTTCATGATAGAGCATTTACTTAAACTATTGTTGCATAAACACAACATATTTTTGCAATTACGCTATCATAAAGGACTTTATACAAGTTATATCTATGTATGTTAAAACATTTGGTTAATATTGTCAATAACATATGATGTTATCATCTATAGTAACAGTAGAGCTTTTTGACCTATCTTGGCGATTCATCTAACAGGTGAGCACTAAAAGGTATTTTGGAGTAATTAAGCAGTTGATTAGTTTTGGTTGGTTGTGGTGATGACAA
>JAFAQB010000293.1 GCA_019246625.1 Nitrososphaeraceae archaeon | reverse complement strand
CTTAGGTAGTATGTATTAAAGTTAGATTCAAATTTATATTTTATTTTGGTTCTTAGGAGGTTCTCCTTCTTGCTGCTTCTGAGAAGGCTGGTGTATTGAAGTCTCTGCTGATACTATAGATTCTACTCTTTCAACCAATAATTTGTTCTTTTGAATGCCTTGTTGCATAACTAAATAAATCGCAAAATATTGACTGTTTCAATACAGGTTATTGCTATCTACAGTTGATTTGCCACTATGAAGACATAACGTTTCCAATCCTATTGACGAATAAGAGTTAATGCAACAACGCAGATTCAAACTAATACATTTTCGTTGCAATCTTGAAGGCATCAAATATCATTGTATGATGCAGGTTCTTTATCAGGCGTACCATCTCCTTATGCAACTGCTGAAAATGTTATTGCTATTCATATTATCACTATTGCCCATAAATAGAAAGAAGCAATATAATACTGTATTTTATACGAACATCAAAAAAACCCACACGCGCAGTAACTCTTAAGAATATTAAAAAGGAAGCTATTCTAGAATTGATGTGAGCGTCCGTTCCAATACTACTGAACAACAACAAAGGCAGAAAAAAAAGCAAATAAATGAAAAAGAAGATGACGAAAAAGAAAAAATAGCACATCGTACAAGACTTCTACAAAAGCAACAAGAAATCGCTCAAGAAATAAAAAATGTAATGACTATGTCTAAGGACAATTGGTCAATATGCTCGACTTTTGATGGATTAGTTATGTTTTCCAATAATTTTATGCAAAAGCAGTATAATAATAATAGCAGTTACACTCCTTCTGTTAGTAGTAATGTGAGCACCAGCAATTCAATAAAATTAGAACATGCAAGGTGGATTGGTATTATCGACAAAGAGAGAATCCATTTAATCAAATCCTTTCTTGAATTCGGCATGCAAATAAGACATATTCAAAATATGCCACCGATGAATTTCGCTGTTTCCTCTGAAGAATTGTATGCAACAATCGATGAAATGAAGGATGGAAAGATGCCCAGTAGTCTCTTAATTACCAATGAGCCTTCATATGTTAATCATTACAAATCTATTTTTGAAGAGCTTTGGAAAAAAGGTGTTGATGCTGTAGATAGGATAAGAAACATTGAAAAAGGGATTGATTTAGCCTTTATCGAAATTAGCGAAAGTCCATCGCAGACACAAGATCTTTACCTTGACACTATAAAATCAGCTAAAAAAGAAATATTGCTAATGTTTCCAACATTAAATGCATTTTTCAGAGAAGGGAAAATAGGAGTTATACAATATACCGAAGACGCTGCAAAGAAACAACATGTTAAAGTTAGAATGCTGATGCCAATATATAAAATAGCAGAACAAAATACACTGTATTCAAAACAACACCATAACTTTGAGATTAGAAATATTGAGCAAACAACAGAGACTAAAGCCACAATATTAGTGGTTGATAGAAAAGCCTCGTTGGTAATGGAAATAAAAGATGATTCAAAAACTACCTTTACACAGGCAACAGGACTATCAACATACTCTAATAGTAAAGCAGGTGTTTTATCATATGTTGCTATATTTGAGAATTTATGGAGGCAAGCTGAATTGTATCAACAACTGAAAAAATCAAATGAAGAACTTGCAGCAGCAAATAAGCAGCTACAAATAAAAGGCAACATGCAACAAGAGTTTATAAATGTAGCAGCTCATGAATTGAGAACACCTACTCATTCCATTTTAGGCTATGCAGAACTATTGGAGATCGAAAAATCTAAAACTTGTAAAGAGGAATGGGTATACCCTATACTTAACAATGCAAAAAGACTTCAAAGATTGATAGATGATATACTTGATGCTGCAAAGATAGATAGCCAGACCTTAAGGCTGCAAAAAGAACAATTTAATTTAAAAGATATAATAGAGGATATCGTAGAAAGTTATAACAAACAAATAAAAAGAGAACAAGAAGAAACAGTATTACCATGGAGCACCAAAAGAAAGAAAGAAATAGCATTAGACTACCAACCTGTTGACGTAATAGTAGTTGCAGACAGAAATAAAGTTTCTCGGGTAATATCTAATTTGTTAGATAATGCTATAGAATTTACAACTGAAGGAAGTATTACAATTACTGCAGTTATTGAGGGCACAAAAACCGGTAACAACAAGAATGTTGTAAATAACAATAGGGTTACTGTTTGTATAAGAGATTCGGGTATCGGTATAGATGAAGGAATGTTTTCAAAGTTATTTACAAAGTTTGCATTTACATCAAAGAAAGGTACTGGATTGGGACTGTATATTTCTAAAAATATTGTTGAAGCTCATGGTGGTAGGATATGGGCTGAGAACAACAGTAACGGCATTGGATCTACATTCTACTTTAGTCTTCCTTTAAGCAATTAAATTAACGCTATTATAAACAAAGCAATTAACTATTATACTGCGTATGACATAAGGAAGAATGTATCTGAAAGGTGGAGAAATGAACCTCCATATGGATTGGTAACAACTCTTTCTCTGCTGTATATGTCAATAAATTCTGGTATTTATAATTGGTATTGTATATGTTAGCATCTCTGAAATCTTCAGATAGTGTTGAGAACCAGACTTGCCGTCATGTGGAGTGTATTATTATTGTATATGTATTATACAAAAGTGTTCCTTATCTTCTCTTAGTTTCTCTAATGTTTTATGACAACTATAGCATAAAGATATTCCATTCCATTATCCAAACTCCATATCTGATTACAGTCGGATTCACTTCAAACAAAAATACTACTACGGAAAAGATCAGGACGCAACAATAAAGAAAATGTTGATAGCTATTGGCTGCTATCTTAAAAATGATGGAACTTTGCTAATCTAAAAGCATCAAGTACTAGTGAGGATGATTTGTTTTCCCAAGAATTGAAATAGCGGGTAAACTCTAGTAACAGTGAAAGTGACATCATTTCCCTTTTTGGCTGTTAAGAATTTAGAAAGTTTGAATCATTAGATGTATGGAAACAATTCAAATACAGTATTAATAACAACAATAATAATAATCGCAGCAATGATAGTGTACTTCCATGGTATTTTGCAGTATCAATAAATCGCATGCCTGCCAAGTATCTGATTTCAAAATCTGTACCTTGTAATATTACAGATCTAAGACTTGCAACTGAGGAAGAGCTTTGGAAAGAACATAGGAACCAGACAAATAATTTCTTGCAGACATGGAAAGCCGTTAGATTAGATGATGATCTAAATACAATATCTGATCTATCTTTGCAAAAAAGATCATCTCTTATGGACTTGAATGTTGAGCTTGTCAAGAGAATGTTGACACATTGTAACTTCTGTCGTTGGAATTGTCAGATCGATCGTAGTTCCGATGAGACAGTTGGAGAAGATAGAAATGGAGTCAGAGAAAAAATAAAGAATAAACATGGAACCTGTCAGTTAGAATCTGCTTCTAATGTAAGCAGCTACTTTCATCATCGTGGAGAGGAACTTGTTTTTAGAGGAAATATGGGATCAGGAACAATATTCTTCACAAGCTGCAATATGAGATGCTCTTTTTGCCAGAATGGAGATATAAGCACAGACAAGAATAATGGTATCCCAATAACGCCTAGCTTATTAGCACTAATGATTTGGCAGCTACGAATGGAAGGCTGTCACAACACAAACTGGGTTGGTGGTGACCCGACAATACACCTACATACCATCGTTCAAGCAATAAATATGCTTAATTCATTTAAGATGCCAAATACTAACATAAAAAAGGACGAACAAGAAGATCTTGAGTATATTGAACGTATAAAGGCTGACAATCTTCTGCATTCTTGGAAAATGAATTCACAATATGCATTTTATCAGAAACGGTTCTTCAATAGCCCACAGCTTTGGAATTCAAATTTCTTTATGAGCGATGAGACAATGTGTGTTCTACGCTCTCTCATGGATGCTTGGCTTCCTGACTTTAAGTTTGGACCAGGCAAATGTGCTCTAGATTTGTCTAGAACTCCCTGGTACTGGGAAACCATAACCAATAATCTTAAACTTATTCATGAATGGGGAGAAGATTTTGTTATAAGACATCTGATAATGCCAAATCATGTGGAGTGTTGTACCAAACCCGTATTAGAGTGGATAGCGAGAAATATGCCCGAAGTTCCAATTAATATTATGGATCAGTATTATCCGGATAATTTATGTGATCCAAGCTCATCAAAATATCGTGAACGTTATGGCGAAATTGCAAGATCTCCTACTAAAGAAGAAATAGTAAGAGCCTACCAATATGCAAAAGACTTAAGTCTTAACTTTGAAGCCTTGTCTTATGAGAAATCAGCTTTTGGGTTAAATCTATAAGTAAATCAGTTTTACTTTTTAATGCTTTGATACACCATAACAATTCAATGCTGTCACAATGCGATATAAACATGAGAAATGATTACATCAACCACTATGATAGTGCGGTATGCACTATGATAGCAATCTGGCATATCAACTTACAGCAGGTGGAACGGGTGTTGGAACTACAACAACAGCAAGATCTTCTGGTTTGATATCTAGGAATGAAAAGTTAAAGTGAGAAATCCTCTTACCAGAGGAAGACTCACTTTCAGAATTATCAGTATAGTGTTTTTTTAGCATACGCCGCTGTGATCATGTTACTAGCAGCAACGTTTGCAAATACCAGAGAAAATACAACTATTACAACGAAAAACATAATGATAGTCGTTTTCACTACTGTAGTGTGGTTCACATATTATTTTCAGAGCTTTTGTATATTTGGGATGCAGATTAGTACTTTATTTTACTTTTGTTCAAAGTAATAGGTAACGTCAATATAATCAATACGACTCAAATTTTAATTGGGTATGCTTTAAAAAAAGTTTTAAAGGTAGTGGCTGTAATAGTCGGATTGTTTTTCGCTGGGTTAGTTTATCTTCAATACCAGCAAATAATTGACATAAAATGGGCCAAATTTCAGGCAGTATAGCAAAATGCTATTACGGCACTTGCAAATGCGATGACTCAGATTCATGGATTTGACACTGGTAATCATGCAGACACTTTACCAATGACAAATTTTGGTATCCCATTAATTGGCAGCATGTCAATGGGCTTTGCTATTGGATTCATGCGAGGGTAACAAATGAAGTTTTGTAATATGTTGTCTAAATTAATTAGCACACAAAATGACAGGCTTTTCGAAGAGATTATTGACTACGATCATATAAGGAGACTCTTTAAAATGGCCTTGGATTCAGAGTCTTCAGTACATATTCTCCTAGAAGGTCCACCGGTAGTGTATTATATTCTCTTGGTAATGTTTATCGAAATTGTAGTGTCTCTGCAAATTTTAATAACCTAGTTTTCTTATCATTGCATGCAGCAATAAATGCTGCGTTGTAATGCGGAGTGTGTACGTAAGTACAGATAGCGCCGTCGCTATAGCCCTACATCCATTGCGTGTCATTCTAGTTGGGACATATGGTATTATACCACATATACATTATTTGTTATACTGATGACTTCAGCATACTTACTAATTAACTGTCTTATTGGTTTTCAAAGCCATATTGTCAATGAGCTAAAGAAATTATCAGAATTTATTGAAATCTATAGAGTAAATGTTATGTATGATATAATTGCCAAAGTTAATGTAAACTCAGAGAAAGAGCTACAAGAAATCATAATATCAAAAATTCGAAAAATTGAAGGAATCAAATCCACATTAACTTTGGTCATAGTAAAGCACACTAAACCAGGCCTTGATTAAATCAGTGAGGTAAAGGCTTGGAGAGAACCATTGATGAATCATTTAACGAAACAGTGAGGTAAATTTTTCAATCTTGGAGAGTTGATGAATGAGAGTTGATGAATCATTTAATGATACAGACGAATGGTTATGTAAGTGCGATGACATTAGTAGTACTAGTAAAAGGTTCAGTGCGGTATATGGAAGCAATTTTGTAGATATATAATCCTCTTCTTATGATGTCTGAGTATTTCATTAGACTACTTCTGGTGTTTATGTGGACTCGTCTTTAAATGGATGCTAGAATAGGCAACTCAGTATTCTCTATACCAGCACGATGTGTCGCTTCAAGTTCTCTGTCTAGTGATTCTTTCTTGTCGCTTTGGTCTAAAACAAAAAACCATCTACTTTCTCAAAATCACAATCAATCTTCTCTTCGCTTACTATAGAGGCTGTGAAGGTTTTGAAAAAAGCTAAGTTGGATTTCTAACTAACTCATTTTTACACGAACAATTATTATTTGTTTCCAATAGATGGAACTATTTGCTTATTGATGAAATCCTGAAATGCTGGATCAAACCATCTATCTGCCTCTATTTGCTTCCATGTTTGTCTTAGCGTTCCCTTCCGAAAGCAATTTGACATCCATTGTTGCCATCCTGTCCATTCAATATCATTAAGCACTTTCCTTTGACGCATAGAATAGGCATGGGAACAAATCCATAGGATATAAAATGAGAATGCTAACTCTCGTGATGATGATCCTTGATTGTCTATCACTTTTTGTATTGACGGATCTTCCATTGAGAGCTCTGCCATTCTGAGGAACTTTTCATCTAAGTCGTTAAGAACTCTGGTTTGCTGATCAATTGCTAGACTTTGTATTTGCTTTTTTGAGAAATACAATGTCAGGATCATAGTTCCTACTATTCCAATAGTTTGTGCTAAACTAAGCATGTCAGGAAATCCTATTTCTACCATCTATATTGCAACGTATAATTTGTTATAAGGTTTGATTTTTTTATGTAAGTCTTTGTTTGTAGTTGTAACTCACCATATTGGCTTTTGTTTGTTGGTTATTTTGTGTTTGTTGCATATGGTTGTGTTCAGAAAGAAAAAAGATAGAGGATGGGCTATGATGATCGTGCCTTCAAAAGGATTTTGTGATATAGTTTATTTTGTCAATGAATTCACTATGCCGAATATCGGAATGCCTGTGAAATGGTTGTTTGTCTTTTCTTGATTAATCGATACATTCAATAATTTGCCATTTATCAAAGATACGACTACTGGGACGTCAGTCCAGTTTGGTTTGCCATTTGCAGTTATATCTGCAGTGCCCTTAAATGAGGTATTGTCATTAATTAGAAATATCCTATTAGAAGCAGAGGGTGTCGTTATTACGCTTGTAGGATTTTTCAATCCGTTGATTGTATGAGCCATCTCCACTTTGCCATCTAATCCGAGCATATTAATATTGATTTTAAAGTTCTGAAGATTTCCACCACTAACATCAAAGCTCCAGTTTCCACCAATTATAGATCCTTCGTGTCCACGTATTGCACTTGTAATATTTGTGGCTGCGCTAGCAGGCATGATAAAACCTCCCAAGCTTCCGTGAGCACTGAATGTTCCTGACATTGCAGCACCACTTGGAATTGTTCTTGTTATTGGTTGTGCTGCTGCATGTTGAATGATATTATGATTATTCGCTATTGATAGCGTGGCTGTAAAAAGTAATAGGCCCAACACTGATGTTATAATATTTTTGCTCGTTACAACTTTGTCCATTTTTGATATCAAATATTGTAGTAGAAGATAAATTATTTATATATTAGCTATTTACTAGTATTTTATAGACAAAGAAGCACTAACGTTTATAGTATTTAGTATGCAGAATAAAAGCAGCGCTTTGTGTTTTGTAGACATGAAGATAAGGTGCTACTGCTATTATAGCATAACAGTATAGATGCGAATGCAATAACGGCCGTTCTTGTATAGCTATAGCAGAGCCGCCTTTTTATATTTTATATTTGTATTTTATATAAGAACAACTAAACAGAAAAATGGGAACCTATGTTGGGTTATCTTCCTAGAGGATCGAAAGGTTCTTCAGATGGAGTTAGTTGGTTTTATCCTGGTTGGCTGGTGAAATAGCAGCTGTAGTTTTCTCTATATCATTCGGTTCACCTATTTGTTGTTCATCTTTTGTGTTAGGGTTATAGGATGTTGTAGGTCCGCCTTGGTCGCCACTGTCTAGCAGTACTTGCACCTCCAGTACCACCCTCACCAGCTCTTTCTTGAGCATAAGCCTTTTCTTACATTATGGTCGATGATGAGTATACGCAAGAAAGATAGAACTGAAATGAAAAGTAAATAAATTCTCTTTCTATATATCCACAATCTTTCTCACATTTAAGCCATTTTGTGGTCGTTATAATTAGAAGGCACTCTTCTCGAAGGCGCTACTAGATCCAAACAAGTAGTCAAATGGAATAGCTTCCAAAAAAATGGGTAGTGACTTTCGCCACCGTATAGAGTCAAAGTACTCTCAGATTTTATGGCATAAAAATTCTTGTCCATTATAGTCCATCCTTTATGTCTCGTGTACACGTTCTGTAAAAATATGCAATGGTAACAGAGGGAATCAGGGAAAGTATAAGGGTATCAGGATAACAATGAATGATATCAGGCTGTATCAGAGAAAAGATATAGGCAGGTGAGTTCTTTGTTATAGTAACATAAAACATTGTCAAGTGACAATAATAACACTGAAAGAGAAAGGAAAGTTTTAGAGCTATACAAAGAAGGCAAGACAACTCGAGAGATTGCAAAGGAACAAAGACTATCGTTAAGAGATATTAGCCTTATTCTAAAAAAGCATGGAGTGAATCATGGAATTACATCGATAGACGATGATGACGACAACAACAAGTCTCATTCCAATAATGAAAAAGCTACGCATGCTTTGTTTTACATATAGCAGCATACCAAGTACGACAACAGTGAATATCTTCACTCGCTTGTAGAGGTAGCAAGCTCGTTCCTGAAGATCTTGTTATACCGGATGATAGATAAGACAATGGTTGCAGCTGTAGTGAAGGAGAGTGAAGCCCTTGTTTTCGGTCAAGCAAAATATTATTATGTAGTAATATACCGTAACCATTAAGTACCGTACCATAATAAAGGAACAATTATGAGTCACCGAGTATGTGTGCTATCAGTGCCAATGAAGATGACAGGGATTGTACTTGGAATGACTCTACTTCTCAATCTTGTTGGAATGTCAGTAGGGCCATCCCTATCCGGAGTATTCCAAGAGACGTATAAAGCATCACGTGGTCTCAGTTAATACCAGTTCTTTTCCATGATGCTTGCGTACAATGTGCTTTTGCTCTTCTTTTAGCCTATCAAAATCTCTCTGATGATATATACAAAATCTTTTAATCTTCAAATCATGATATTTTGATGGCAATGATAATTCGTGATCTACAACATCATCTGGCTTGCCAAAATGATAATGAGAAGCCATATCAACCAAAATAGAGATACCACTCTTTCCTTTACTATAGGCGTCCCTCTCTAAGTTTTGAGTAAATGACACAATATCCAAATCC
>JAFAQB010000273.1 GCA_019246625.1 Nitrososphaeraceae archaeon | reverse complement strand
AGAATTAGTAGAGCTGATAAATCGCCTTCCATCATCTATGAATAAGTGGACATCTTTTCGGTCATATAGATTTCCTGCTGAACTTCCACCAAACCGTTTTGCTGCTGATATTATCAATGGATTCAATTCTACTGCAGTGACGTTCTTCGTACCCCCTGCCAGCGCAACTAAGATGTCTTCTCCTCCACCGCTACCGATGACAAGTGTGCTATTGTTTGCATTTGATATTTCATATGGAAGATAATCCATGTATTTTTTTATCCATTGAATATCTGCAATAGAACCATTCCATTTCAATATTGGCGTAATGGCGTCTGCATCAATAAGTATTGAGCCTATAGATCTGGATCCCGCATAATTATTATACCCTATGACGTCGATTCTAGAAAAAGAGTTCCATTGAGCAGATAAGTGTTTATTGTTAGCAGGATCTGCGAGGTAAGAATGTAGACCTTTGTTTTCTCCAGGAGGTATTGCTAATGTATTTAAGCTAAGATTCACTACTAATATTACTGTGGATGCAGAAATGAAGATGATTCCATATACTATTGATTTCCTTTTAATTACATCAATTGGAAATTCATAATCTATTGGCCTATGGCGATAAAGTGCTAAACTTGCGAGGATTGAAGGCCCTGAAACTAATATGCTAATCAAAAGTATCAGCGATTCTGCACCCAATCCTTGAAGCAGAGAATCCAGAATAAGCGTAGCTGCTGCTGCTCCTGCCAAGTCAACGAAGTACAGCTTCGTTACTTCTCTTGGCATTTCAAGATATACCAAAGCCATCGACATTCCTGCAAAAAAGAAAGGAATTGAGGACGTAAGAAAGAATAGATAAAGAAAAGATGTACTAGGTGGGATGACGTGTCCTATTAAGAATAAGAATATTGGTAGAGAAACTGCAAACGCAATAATGGATTGAAGTATTTTTGATGGTATATTTTCTTTTTTTATCTTATTCTTTCTAAGATGAATTACAAGTGCTCCAATTCCGAGCCCAAAAAATGCTATTGAGATTGCCATAAAAGCATAGTTGTACCATAATATGATCGAAAACATTCTAGTAAGAGTAATCTCAAATAATAACACACTCAATGACAAGACAAAAAGTGCAATAAGAAGAAAAGTTAGTAGCGGTGGTGGAAAGCGCAATTGAAATTAACACATGACGTGTAGGATATAGATGTTTCCCAGATTAGGGTAACCTATTCTATTTAGGACCATTGCAATACCATTAATCAAAGTACCCTTTCAGATATTATGACATAACTATTATAGACCTCCTTTATCAACTGTACAAGCTCCGTAAAAATTTGCAATGGTAACAGTTGGAAGCAGGGAAACAAACTTGGTAACAATGGTAGCAGTAAAAGCTAATAGTGTAAAGCTTCCATATTATAGCCATACGCATATTACATGTTAAGCAATGTCGAAAAGGAAAGCTTGTCACAGACTTGTATTATAATCAACGAAATAATGTACGCCAAGTAGCTCAAGAAGTAAGGATATCATTTAGAGATATTGCTGCTATATTAAAGAAAGTCAATAATGCTGGAAGTGAGAATGAAAACGGAATAGGAGTAGCAGACAACCACCAACAGCAACAATGATAACACCAACAAATCTCTCAATGAAAAAGCCACTCAATCATACTAACTCTTTGATGAAGGAAAAAATCCTGTAGAGGTAGTAGCCATAGAGTTAGGCCTTTCTGAAAAGGAAGTAACATGATACAACACAGAATACTGGAGGCTAAAGGGCCTATACGAATTACATTTTATCTATAGAGAAATAAAGGGCGATCTTTCCCTTATCTTAAAGCTATACAGGCTGTTAAAGAGAGAAGGAATAACAAGGATAGAGTGGTTTGTTCAGACTGTAAATACTGGTATTTCGAAAGCCTGATGCAATATTGAAGTTATTGCATGTAAACCTTCCTGTGTGGTAATCAAGTGATATGTATACTGTAATCCAAGGTCAAGATTAACCTTATTGCTTAATGGACCAAAGATCATATCATGTCTTCAGTTAACAAATTGTATAACAAAAACAATTGGACAAGGTTGCTTTGAAACTTACAGAAGAACTTGACCTCTTTGAATCGATTGCTAAATAAAGGTCAGTTAGCAAGCAATAACCTTTAAAGAATAAATTATTTGATCTTCAGAAAAGCTGCATGGTTTTATGTTCAAAGATTTTATCTTTTCTGTATTCCAATACACTAAGTCTATGTGATTGAATAGATTACGACATTCACATCCTCAGTCTGCCAATAGATATTGACACTTTTCATAATAGTGGAGGTAGAGGCAACAATAATAATAACAATAAAATCGGCCCAATGAAAAAATTACCCAGACCTACGAACTATATGACAAAGAAAAGAAGTCTGTATAGATAACTATCCTATTAGGTCCATCTGAAAAGAAAGCAACTAGATACTATACAGAGTACTTGAAACTCAAAGGAGTATCTATAACAAGCTTTTCCTTTTCTACATTGCTTAACTTGAGCATAATCTTCATTCTAGCTAAATAAGTACATCTTATTATTTTTCATAAGGTGTACTTACTAAAGTATTAATACAAACTTTTGGATATTGCCGCTATGATAACTGGAGATTTAGCCTCTCTGGCAGTTGGATTTGCAACCACGTTTCTGGCACTTGAAGCAGCATGGCATTTTACAGCCTGCAAGATAAAGGACAAGACAATAAAGCCTTGTCTATACAAACAAATAGGCATTGTATCATAAACCTACATTATCGAAGGTATGTATGCATGCTTGCCAATGGAAAGCTGAAAAGTTCAGATGTTTCTTGTTCTTTGAATCAAGTCTACTATTATTTTGTATACCATATTTAATATTAATAGAGGATGTTTGCACGTCAATGGGAATGCTTATACTCATACTAATGGACTGACGGCTCATGCTATTACGTCAGGTATACCAATAGGAGTCCTTACCTCTTAAAATCAAGGATGTCGCTAAAGAAATTGTAAATATACTGATATGTATGAGGTAATTTGCAATAGAAAATAGACAATAATGAGAGTGCCTTTTACAGTAGTAGCAGTAGTACTGTCTCATATAGCAGTAACAGATTGACGAGTCATGATAACTTCATTTGGTTTTGGCAGTATTACTGTTGCTGTTGATGTACTGTGTGGAGTAGAGGACTCCCCTAAGCAGAAGGACTTTTTTTATTTTGTCTTTCTAAAAATGACAGAAGATGATTAAGCCCATACAATACGTAAATTGACTACACAATTTAATCAAGTGGGATTATGTTATGGGGCCAGTTTTATGATTCATCATATTCTCGGACAGCATCAGCTTCTTCTTCATGTATGAGTTTGTCAACTATTGCAGTCTCTTCCAAACGGTTTTCTACTTGATATTTATTATGTAGGAATGAGAATGCTCGAGCCTTATCCCAGCCATTATCTTTAACCAATCTCTTAGCTGCCTTTTTGATATTCTTTTCGCTATCCAATTATAACCTTCTGGAGTATCTTCAATAAATTCGTATGGCTATATCACGTACATGATAAGATTACGCTCCTGGTTCTAGATAGCACAACCATATGGAGTTCGTTAGTGATAGAAAAGATATCATAGAGTACATTAAGCGTAAACGGTCTAAGAAACTTGATCATCATGTTATGAAAGAGCTTTGATGCTATACAGGAATAGTTCAGGGTCGAAGTTGATTATTATAATGATGGGAATATAACAGACATAAAAATCGGCTGTATCCTTATCTGATTGGCATAATAAGAGCGTACAGAATTGTACAAGTGAGCAAGTATCCTATATGCATATGTCTAGTCCGGGTTTGTTTTTATCGTGTTACCATGTGACACTTTCATAAAGTATTTTGACTCCGCAATAATGGCGAAAATAGAGAAATAAGGAATAGATACATTGTGTAATTCGAATTGCCCCAATCCTGGCATATTTCCGGTGTCTATTGATGTTTGTAGTGCTCCAATATTACAAAAAATTAAACCTATATCTTAATCTTCTGGTTTTAAATCACTGCCCAGTTTTGTAACCTCTCTCACACTTTTAATTTGTACGTCGTCACTTCTTGATACTAATTTTGAAACTGTTGGCTTTGCCTCCTTACCTAAAATTATTGCTTCCTTGCCTTTTCTAGAAAGTACTATTGTCATTTCATTATCTGTTAGCTTCTCTGCAAATTCTTTTGGAATGTCTAACTTATCTAACAGTCCTGTTTCATTATCTGTTAGCTTCTCTGCAAATTCTTTTGCAGTATCTAATTTATCTTTTAACTTTTTCATTCTTCCTCTTTTATCTTCAAAATCTTCAGTAGCTTTAGAAAGTTTGAAGAATTCTGGATTCAAAATGTCAATATCAATCCTATTTGTACCTGCATTGATCTGGATTGCTGGTTCATTTTGCATATCTATGTCTATTCTTCCCACTTTGACTGATTTTATTAGTTTCACCAGACCTTCCATAATAATCTTGTTATCTGTATTATCAGCAGGTTTGTTGCTATTGTATAGCATTACTTTAATACCACCGCCACCACTAGATATTCTTATCTTTTACCATATTGTTCTCCATCTTTACTTTTATTACTCTTGTAATTTGAGATTATAATCCGGTCTACTATGTGTGGATCTTGTTTTGATATTTGATAAACTCTGCTATGTTATCAATACGAGTCATCACTATTATTATATTCTGTATCATTATGATGTAAAGACTTTATGACCTATATGAGCTTGCAATATAACCTTGAATTATTGCTCAATGTATTTTTGTTTTTCTTAAAGAATATAATGGTTAAAACATGGCAGAATTGGGTATAGTCGAATATTTTGGAATGGCAGAAGCATTTGGAATAATAGCTATATTGTTCGTGGTTTTTACTGTAGGAAATAAATGTAATCTATCAGTAGATATACAAAAGTTCTTTGATCTGGATTAAAAAGAGTGAAATATACAGCGTGACATGAACTTGACATAAAGCAATAGACGTAAAATACCATCTGATGGATAGAGCAGCAGAGAAGGAATAGTATAACTTTTCAAAAATATAGAGGAGATGTCTGAATTTCGAGGATACCTTCTTATTTGGAGCTATTGACTTCCAAGGGGTACTAGTCCACCATAGGCATTTGCCCCATTACTCCTAGAACTATGTGCGTATGTAGTGTCGTAACAGTCATCCACAGCCGCTTTAGTAAGCCCTGATGTTCCTCTTATACAGCTGATCAATTTGCTTAATGAGCTACCGCCACCTGTGCTTCTTAATGTTGTTGCACTGGTTTTTGTAAAGCTGCTTGCACCTTTCTTGTGTGTGCCTTTTACTGCTAGTGCTGAGGCAGTAATGCTACCTGCTATTACTAGTGCTATCGCCATAGCAATGGCAATGATAGCAAGCGTTGGTGATGTTTTGTTTGTGTAGTACATCAGCTTTGCCTTGTATGCATATATATTATAATATTCGAAGGTTTTCATCAAAAGAATTATGTATGATAATATAAAGTAACAGTGTCAGGCTTGACACACCAACGCCAAAACATTCAATGACATCTGACGAAAATAACATAACAACCATGGAGCATTCTGAAAAATATCTGTATAATGCTTTTTGACTTCTAGAATTCATCTGAAAATTCAGCCATGTCCCACCAAACTCTCAACGCATAATACGCGCATCATCAAGAACAACGAGTTTAGCATTTGAGCATCATCATCATCAGCACCTTCTTTACGGATAGATTCATAATATCCATTGGCCTCGTCTTATCTTCCTACAGTGCAAGGGTGATATCACCAATAGCAATAATCATCTATAATGATACGACAAAATCATGTGCTTGAATGGCTGCTTTGACAAATCAATCATTTCAGAGAATTAAAACTAGTAATACTAAAGTAATAAAAGCAAGCGCAGAGTTAGTATAATCTTGGAAAATAAAGAGAAGGAGGAAATATCTTTCTCTAACAAGTCATTAAGCTATTGTGTATGTTTTGTTAGTATGGTAGACTCTATTGGGTTTACATTTCGAATAGATAATTCAGAGAAAATTAGAAAATATTACTCAATTTTCATTAACACAATGGCTGCAATATCTAGGAACTTTGGAGCAAAGATAATTAAGAAAACAGGAACTAGTTTAGTATACTTTTTTCCAAAAACATCTTCTAGTGATAATCAATCTTCTTTCAGAGATGTTTTGGAGTGTGGCATTACAATGATAGCAGCAAGCGATGTTATAAATGAAAAGTTAAGAGAAGAGGGAGATGCCTCCTCTTTATTACAGGATTAGTGCTGACTATGGTAGAGTAGAGGTGGACGAATAGACATCCGCCTGACTATTGCCTGAATCGATTAGTGCTGACTATGGTAGAGTAGAGGTGGCTAGGTCAATATCCTCACCAGATACTGAGGACTTGTTTGGTACTACAATGAACGTATGTGCAAAGATAAATTCTAGGGCAGCTCAAAATGGAATGGTAATAGGTAGTAATTTGTATTATTATTGCAGTGCAAGAAAGCCTTCCTCCTCCATTTTTAGTAATTACCATTTCAAAAGGATGGAGAATATTTAATTGCTGGCTCAAATCGATATCCTGTATATTCAGTACTAGCAAGCAAGGATAGGCTATATACTATCATTACTCCAATACATAGGGTTTGAAGTCACATAGCGATGAGTATTATCATCATCAACAGCAGCAACAACAGCTAGAAAATGCTCGCAACATTTTATTGGTAGACGATGAACCAGACACACTCTTTACTTACAAGACGTTTTTGTTGGATATTAAGGGATATAGGGTAGACGCATTTCACAAAAAGCATTGCAGCATTTTGCACAAGTAAATCCTTCATACTATGATCTTATAGTTATGGACGTAAGGATGCCTGGCCTTAATGGACTTCATCTATATTACAGAATAAAAGCAATGAATCCTGACATTAAAATGCTTTTTGCATCTGCTCTCGACCTTGCAAAGGAAATGGTAAGTATATTGCCGGGTGTGAAGATAGAAGATATTATACAAAAGCCAGTAAATCAAGAACATTTTCTTAATAAGGTAAAGGCAACACTTGCGTAACGATTTGTTACATTCATTTTTACATGCAAATATCTGACTAGAGATGTGGAGATGAAACTGCCATAACACATAAACCTCGTATTTGCAAGTCCATCAGTTTCGAAGGCGGGCAACAAATAATAGAAAATACTGGTAGTAGAAAGAACCTTTCTACATACACATCCATGGTATGGCCTGAAGAGAAATTGATGTATAATTTCTATGATGAAATGAATTTTATTATACTATAGATCATCTTCCGAATCAGTTATGTAATATGAAAAAATGGTTGGTGGCCTTCTTTGCCCAAAGTGAAATTCTAGCATATAGAATCGTAGTAGTAGTTATCTCGACTCGCTAGTAGGTAAAGCTAGATAGGTGACGATCTTTGTTCGGATAGTGTTGATTTTGACGCATCGCGATACCTTTTCGCTCTTGCAGTAAACAAAACAGCGGTAAATGCTGCAAAGACACCTGCAGTTATGCCGTACATGAATATTTGATCTGCCATAACTCCAGTGCTTTTCTGTCCCAAATAAACTTATCATACAACGTTTACGTTGAGAAAGCATTAAACGCTAAAAATACAAAGTGCATTAGAATAGTGTGGCTTTGAAGCTAGTATATTATACTTCAGAAAGGTATATAGTTGATGTATGAATTTCGGTCCTGTACATAATTATAACCTTTCCCATATCTGAATAAACCAAAACACGCATCAGAAAACATCAACAAGTCTTTATTTTTACAGCAGCGCAGGAATGAAGTAAAAAACATAGTCATCATCTCTTCCATCCTATTTGTAAGGTAGCCTGAAAAACTCGATATGTCTTTGAGCTCTAATTCTTTTTTGTTCTTTCATAAACCTCAAAGAACTTTTTATATATATTTTCGCTTACCGTGATGGATCTATATCCATGGAAAACTCGTAGCACTCTTGCACCAAAGATAGGGAAAGGAAAATACGTATTGGCTGAATATGAAAAGATTAAACGTATTACTATGTCATTAGGTGATGAGCATCTTCTTTACATAACTACAGAACCAGAAGCTGATCATTTAAGGATAATTGAGAGAGCTAGGACACTCAAGCTATGACAGTTTTTTAAAGAAAACTTATTAAAACTTCTATCTCTTATTTTCATCTAAAACAGTTAGGCGCAGAAGCTTTATTCAGTACGACCATTATCGCTACAGACTCGCTTGCGTTTTGCTTGTATTATCGCTACTTACTAGGTATTACAAGCATGATTTTCCTTTTCTCCTGGTTCATATTCTTATCTTGGCTGCTTGCATTTGTTTGCTTTTTGTTTCTCTTTCTACTTTGAAATGTTATTGGCTCATCTTGATGTAACTCGATAACTTCATACAATCTATTATTCGCCATTTGTCTCTTGTTGTTATTGTTATTGTTGTTGAAGCGCCTGTTCTTCACCATTTGCATGTTCGTTATGATCTATACCCAGTATTTAGATAGAAGAACACTTGATCAGAAGGGAGAGGGACATGCAGGACGCTATCCTTATCCGCTGATACTTACCCAGACTGGCTACGATAATATTATGAATTAGGATAGATTAAATCCAAGCCAGTTGAATTTGTTGAGACAAATATTCCCATCATTAATACGCGCTGTTTTTATAGGTCGCAGAGCTTATAACGTGAAGAAGCTAAAAGAAGAACACTAGAGGAAACCCACTCATCGCTAAAGATACTCTTGAATTTGTGCTGTCATTAGCAGTAGATAGGTTCTTAGCAGAACGAAAGTGTTATGGCGATAGCAGAAATATGAACTACTATTGCTATTGTAACGTGTTTACAAGTCTTTTTTAATTCTCAGTTAATACCAGTTCTTTTCCATGATGCTTGCGTACAATGTGCTTTTGCTCTTCTTTTAGCCTATCAAAATCTCTCTCATGATATATACAAAATCTTTTAATCTTCAAATCATGATATTTTGAAGGCAATGATAATTCGTGATCTACAACATCATCTGGCTTGCCAAAATGATAATGAGAAGCCATATCAACCAAAATAGAGATACCACTCTTTCCTTTACTATAGGCGTCCCTCTCTAAGTTTTGAGTAAATGACACAATATCCAAATCC
>JAFAQB010000310.1 GCA_019246625.1 Nitrososphaeraceae archaeon | reverse complement strand
TTCCATGTTTCATATACATTCGAAGAGCTGTAGGAGTGGTATACAATATTGTTGCACCATGCTTCTCAACTGTTGACCAATACCTATCCGGTTTTGGATAATCTGGGGTTCCTTCATACATTATCTCAGTGATCCCATGCAACAGTGGGGCGTAAACAATATAACTATGACCAGTAACCCATCCAATATCAGCGGTACAAAAGAAAACGTCTTCCTTTTTAAAATCAAAAACCCATTTAGCGGTTGCATAAAGATGTGTCAGATAGCCACCTGTGCTATGCAACACACCTTTTGGTTTACCGGTGGTACCAGAAGTGTAAAGAATAAATAGTGGATGTGTGCTGTCCACAGCTTCTGGTTCACAATATGGCGGTACATTTTCAATTATGTCATGCCACCATAAATCTTTTGATCCCATCACGACATCATTTGAGGCCCTTTTCAAAACAACTATGTGATCTATTGAAGGTATAGAGGGAATGGTCTCATCTACAATTCTTTTTAGTTCTACAAGTTTTCCTCTTCTAAATCCACCATCGGAAGTTATAACAGCTTTAGATTTTGAGTTATTAATCCTATCAGATAATGCCTGAACACTGAAACCAGAGAAAACAACAACATGTATCGCACCAATTCTTGAGCATGCTAGCATTGCTATTGGAAGCTCAGGAATCATAGGAAGATAAATTGTAACGCGATCACCTTTTTTGATTCCAAGGTTTTTCAGGGCATTTGCAAATTTGTTAACAGAACGATATAATTCATAATACGTAACCGATCTATACTCACCACTTTCGCCTTCCCAGATTATCGCTACCTTATTTTTTACATCAGACTTTATATGTCTATCAAGGCAATTGACAGATGCATTCAGTAGACCTCCAACAAACCATTTTGCGAATGGATGATTCCAGTTAAGTATGTTATCCCATTCTTTGAACCAGAATAAATTTCTTGCTTGCTGTGCCCAGAACTCCTCAAAATTTTCTGATGCTTGTCCCCTTAGTTTATTGAGTTTTTTTCCTTCCAGTGTTATCCTTCCACTTTCCTCATAAACGCTTTTAATAAAATTTGGATCAGACATCCATATAATAGAGCAAGGATAATTTTAAAAGTATTATGGATTTAAACACTAAAGTAACATGTTTTGGATATTGACATATCTGATAATAATTATTATAATACAGGAATATTCAAAAGAACGAATTTTGTGTTATTTAATTCCGGCTATTGCTGGTTCGGCCCTAGTAACTTAAGTCCCATCACCTCCCTAAATTAATAAAATTAGTATTGGATTTGATGATACCGTTATGCATAAACACAAAAAGAATTAGCCATTTGTGAACATGCTGTAGATTGCAGTCCACTTCTTCTTCACCCTGGGAAATAGTCGTCAAATGCCTCAGTCCTATCCTTGATATTCACTTGCTCTTTCCACAACTATGCTCTTTTCGTATGATGAATGTAGTCTATGTTTTAATCCTAATAAGACACATGCTTCTGGATAGCATCTTCCACCATCGCTATAAACAATAGTATGTTTACCATCATAAATTTTGATTAATGAATTAAGAAGTGCCTCTGCAACTATCATATTATTCCTATGTCTTGAAATATAAACACCAAGGATTTGCCTAAGGGTTGGTTCCACAACAACCCATAGCAATGCTTCATTACTAGAACCACTCTGTATTATAGTCTCATCTATTAGAAATGCTGATACTCTTCTTTTACAACGATAAAAGATGTCTAGGATTGAACCTCTGAACCCATTTCCATACTTGACATGACTCCTTCTTCCTTCTTCTCCAAATGGTTGAATAGCCTTAGAGGTACTTCTGAAACTTAGTACTAGAAAATATAAGTATAATATGCATATAGTATTACCTCTGCGGATGTTCTCTTACGTTCAAATACGATCATCGAATATAAGAGAATGTTCGTAGCTATAGCTTTATCTTTAAGTTAATAGAACCAGCGGCTCTAACTTTTCGTCGGATTTCCCTAACCAAATAGGTGTTGATTTTCGTCAGATGAAGTATTAAAGCCTAATGCAGGAAGTTTCACTGAGCTAGATGAATCTATGACTTTAAAGGTCAGAAAAAGGCCAAAGCGAACCAGACCTTTTGACTTAAACAGAAGTTCCTAAAGACCGACCACTCTAAGAGTCCTAAACGTGGTGCCTTTAGTAACTTCTGTCATTTAATACTTACTTAAGATTAAGGCAGTGAGTTAGGTCATGACTCAAACAACATGAAGAGGCTAGATCCATCGATTTTAGTTATCTGTATACACTATATATAATATGTTTATAGTAAAATGTATCAATATATTAAATAAATAAATCCAGTGTACTTAAAATGTGAAATACAGAAGTAGAACAGAAATAGTAGCAATGATCTTAGAGGCAGCAAATGGTGGAGCAACCAAAACTAAAATTATGTATAAAGCATTTCTTAGCTATGCACAGTTAAGGGAATATCTTTCTGTGCTTATTGAAAATAACTTATTGGAGTATCTAGAGGGTTCTCAGACATACAAGACTACTGAGAAAGGATTAAACTTTCTAAAGATGCACAATGAGATAGGCGAGCTTTTACAAACCTCTGCAAAGCAAGAAAGGTAATAAGCTGATTCTTTTTCCCATATTTTCTAAAAATAGTAAACAGTAAAACCCCAAGAAAAGGTCTAGAAGTTTATTCGTTTGAAATTACTTGGTTCAACCAGTTTGTTTCTGTTTCTGAATTATTATCATGGGTCACAACAACTTTCTCCTCAGCAGGAGTATTTGAAGCTACAATTTGGGGCGTCATTACATTTTGTTTAGCAGTCTCGTCTTGTGAGGTAGATTCCGCGGCAGCGGTTAAACCTTGAGTTGTTATTGCAATATTTGACGGTGTGGAAGCAATATTTTCCAAGGTCTGTTTTGAGAGCTTTGCCTTAATATTATTGATTTCAGCCCTTTCTAGGTTAATATGCTCTAGTAATTCATTTGTATAAATGCTAATTTGTTGATAGATTTCCTCTGTAACCTCGTTACTTCTATATTGCAGTTTTGCGTCAAATAATACTGCTTTGATGCTTTTGCTTTCTGCTTCTAATTCATTCAATCTCGCTTGCAATTTCTCATTAATGGATTTTTCATCCTCCTCAATTTCATACAACCTTTTTTCATATTTTATATGAACGAGTTCGGCATCACCTTTCATTAGATCATTTTCACTAACTATGTCTTGAAGAGCCTTTATTCTCTTTAATGTAAGGTTTTTCTGTCTCAGTAATTTTTGAGCATCTAATCTCCACCTCGGAATATAGATTACATAATCTCCCTGAACTAGCAGTTGTTCATATGTTAATTGTTTTAAGCCAAGAGAACCACAATCTACACCGACAGATTCAATTGAACCATCGCTGTCAGTAATCATACCCACCACTTTTCCTACAAAAGTGCCATACATATCTTTGACTTGCTTACCTACAAATTCGAGTTTCAGTTCACTCATGTGAAATGATTGATAAGTAGATATAATGATATCATTGTCAAATTTGTTGGATTATTTAGCTCATATAGATAATAGATCCAACGTGGGTCCTTCTTGTTGCATGACAATCCTATCGGAGATCAGGTCGAATCCAATGTTTTGGTTAACGTTTACAACTATTAATAAGCATATTCAGATATGCTACGTTTTTATCCATGATATTTATGAATATTGCATATTTATGATACACAATGGTCATGCAAGTTTTTATGACTATTTCTCAGATGAAGAAGGATCGATTCTTAATTCACACTTTTCTAATGCAAATAGCCCTGTTTTCGCAATAATTACACCCAAGCAGGTGGATAGGGGGGCATTAATGGCTAGATATTCTAGAACAGATAAGACAATGAGGCGTATATTCTTAGACGAATTTGCAAAGAATCCAAACAGGGGAGAAGAATTCTATAAACGTATATTATTAGAGTATGGAGACGATTCTGTTGCAGAGCTGGGAGAAGCGCAGGTTGCTATAGAATGGGTTTCAAATATTGCTTCTAAAGAAATTGAAGATCATAGAATAGGATTGTCATATCTTGAAAAATCCTCACGATATGTTGCCTTCGATCAAAAAGTTAATGGACAGTACAAATATTGTAGAGAAGAAAGAATCATGTCATCATCACATGCTGATCGATACCTTCAAACCTGCGATAATGCTTTTGACGTATATAGCAAAAATATTCAACCAATGCAGAGATTTATTTCAGAGATTGATCCAATCGATCGATTCTTTTTTTTCGATTCTTTCTCAAAAAGAGATATATCCTACAATAATTTGAAATCTGAGAAAGATATTGAATCTGCTAGACGTATATACAATGCAACGATCAAGGCCAAATCACTTGATGTTCTTCGCGGACTTTTACCTGCATCCACTCTTACAAATTTAGCCATTACAGGTAATGGTAGAGCATTTGAATATTTGCTATCGACAATGTATGCTTCAAAGTTAAATGAAGTAAAAAATTTGGCAGAACAGCTACATACAGAACTAAACCAAGTTATTGCAGCTTTTGTAAGAAGAGCCAATGACAAGTATGGCAGAAGCCTTCAGTCCTACCTTGCAAATACAAGGAGTGCAATATCTGAGCTTGTACAACATCATATAAAAAATATCGAACTAGATGAAGAAACCACACGATCAGTAAAACTGATAAATTTTGAAGATAATATTGATGCAGAAGTAAAAATAGTCTCAGCCATTCTATATGAACATGCAAAAGGTCAATCACTTGGGAAAATCATAAAGTATACCAAATCTATTACACCAGAAGATAGACATAAGATAATTCAGACATATACAAAATTTCGGACTAATCGAAGACATAGACCAGGTAGAGCATTTGAGATGGTAGAATATACATTTGAAATGCTTACAAATTTTGGAATGTTCCGGGATATGCATCGTCATAGAATTTTAACTTTAGAAAGGCAATTGCTTTCTACTAGGCATGGATATGATATTCCTGCAGAAGTTATTGATTTGGATATTGTCAAAGATTATAAAGATTGTATGTACAAATCTAATGAGGTATACGAAATTATTTCAAAGAATATGCCTGAAGAAGCTCAATATGTGGTTAATTTCGCATATAAATACCCTTACTTTATTAAGATAAACCTACGTGAAGCATGTCATCTGATCGAACTACGAACTACTCCCCAAGGACACCAGGACTATCGTGACATATGCCAGAAAATGTTTGGACAAATAAAGCTTGTTCATCCACTTCTTGCAGAGGAAATGAAATTCGTTGACCTAAATAAATATGAGCTAGAGAGATTTAATGCCGAGAAAAATGTAGAAAAGAAAAGATCAGAATTACATTAGTTAGCTAAACCAATTTTCGAGTGATTGATTGCGATGTGAAATGGATCTTCTTAGCTTTTCTATTGCTGCGTTTACACGCTCTGCAGAAAAATTTTTTTCAGTGCATAGAAAATTAACTATACTATTATAATTTACTTCGTTAAATTGTATATTATACACTTTTGGAGTTTCTGGTTTTAAATATATATTCCGTATTTCCTGATATGGGATATCCGATAACAAATGCTTAATTTTCTCAATGTTTTCTAGTTTACCATATTCTCGAATTAACTTTAAAGCTGTTTTAGGCCCGATTCCTACAAAGCCTTCTGGATTAAAGTCAGTGCCTATCAAAATTCCGACATCCACCAATTGCTCGTGTGTCAATTTAGTTTGATTAAGAACCCGTTCATACTCAATAATTTCTGGCTCAACTGCCATGTATGCTTTCTTATTGGGAACTTTTCTTTTGCCGCTGATTGTAAGATTACGTGTAAGTTTTCTGGCGCCAAACAATATGGAATCATAATCCTGGCTTGCACATGTAAATGCCGTACCTTGTTTTGTCATGTATGCAGCAGCAGCCTCGCCCTCAGAAGGTGATAGAACAAAAGGGATTCCAAGAAGAGTCAGGAGCTTTTTAGATTCTTCCACCATCTTATCTGTCAAAATAGAAGTAGCCTGGCTATACTTTCGTGCATCTTCGACTCTACCCTCTGTGATTGCTTCGTGGTATCTTTCAGATGCTTCCTGTTTTATTTGACGTCGTCGTTCTATCTCTTTTAACTTTAGAGGATTAGGTTTGCCATCAAAAACGTAAATAAGTTTTATATTATCTGCAAGCAAATTGATATTTCGATAGAAAAGGCCACTAAGATGACTTGTTACATCACCATCGGTGCTTGTAAGTAATTCGCCTGTTGGACCACGAATTGTGGCGAGAAATTGATAGATTGCATTATATGCATCAACTGCTACAATCTTATTTGATAATTCAGATATCGTAATAGGATACGGCTCTACAAGTAGTTTTAGATCTAACCCCATTACATAAATTAGGTAATAGAAAGATTTTACTTTTTCTTCAGATTCTTCTTTACAGATTCCCAACCCAAAGTGACGATTTCTTCATAGACATTAGACAGTTTAGGTATAGAACCTTCATTTTCAGCGGCTGCCTTTACTTTACTGCGATAATAATTTTCTATATCATGAGCAGTTTTGCTATCAATAGTAATAGAAATTCGTGCTTTAGGCATTATAGCTAACGTTTTAATTTGCTTTATTAATTTTTACTCATTATAACCGGTTACTTAGCCGTTTAGTTTCTATGACCTAATATAGCAAATATTAATAATGGAACGCCGGGAGTGGGATTTGAACCCACGAGTCCCGAAGGACATCAGCTAACACATCAATTATGGATCTCGAGGCTGACCCCTGTTAGGGCCCTAGACTTACCTAGCTTGGGTACCCCGGCACTTTTTTTGATAGGATATTGCAATTTAATGTTTTTCCGAAATAAAGAATTTCATCGACATGTCTAATAATATTACGATTTAGGAGACATCGAATGTCTGTAATCATCATATCCATTTTCAAATTAAGTTTTCATTCCAACTGTACATTCAAATTGGATTAGATTATATAAATGAAGGTTATTAAGGCTATATGTGCTAGTGTCTCTAAAGCCACCTATTCCTGAAGAAATTAAGAAGTTAACCGTAACTGATATTGTGACGATGGGTGCATTAGCTGGTTCGTTGAGGGATCAGCTAGAAAAATATATTGAAATTGATCCATATACCATGCCCGATCCTTTCAGTGATAAAGATGACTGCAATTATTCTGTTATTATTGATAGAGAAGGACCAAATAGGATAGTTGCAATGATTGCTATTAAGAAGGATCCACTACCCCAACTTGCTTGGAATAAGATATTAGGTGAACGTCTTGTTAAATTGCAATTACCAAAACAGGACGCTGCGGCGTTAAAATATGAGATGATGCCGAAGGATACCAACAACTTTTATCCATACAGACGATCTGGCAGGATTGCCGGCTATATTATGTTTGCATTTCAAGTCTGCGGGCAGCATTAATGTCTTAAGAGCCAAATAATTGGCACATACGTAGTTTAATACTACTGTATGGAAGAAATCACATTACTGGCTCTTGTTTTATCTTTAAACTGCTGTCTGATGAAATCTCTATACCCATAGTATCAAGAATAGCTTTCGCCTTTTCAATTCCTTCTCTTTGAAGAATTTTTCCTGCGATTTTTAATCTGTAAGCAGGAGCCCAGTGTTGGCCTATTTTGTACTTGCCGTGCATTTCTTTTGGAACTATTTTAATGACAGTTACTTCTTGGACAGACTGCATATATGGATTAAGTATTTTATATCCTTCGTCTTTCTGATACTTTTTCATCAGAGCATTAAGTGCCTTTGCCTTCTCTGCATTATCTCCAACTATTGATGCACATCCTTTTACAACTACACTGATGTAAAGAGTATCAGCTTGTGATGCGTCAGAAGGATGAAAATAGTATGATGGTAAAAAGCATATATGCTGATCAACCTCGAATCCAACACGCGGATTTCTTTGGACATTATCAAGTTTTTCACCTATAGGATGAGAGTGCATATAAATTGCATCTACTCTTTTCATATATTGTAAATTAATGCTCGACTCATCTGCTTCTACATAAACAAAATTCATCGGGATAATTTGGGGATATCCTTTGATGTCGATGGTCGCCATTCTTCCTACCGCTTGACTATTTAGAAACTCAATAACCTTTTTCTTAGATTTTATCTCCAGTTTCCTTATAAGTTGCATTTATAAAATATTCTGTACAAACTAATATAACTTGTCCTCAAAGTAGCAGTTTATCACCAGCTATAGTGATATTTTTCATAAAGCTGTTAAAGCAAAGATACTCTCTGCGATAACCCACCTAAAAAGATATCATATAATTAGCTCTTGTCCAGATTATCGGTTTTCAATTTTCAGATAAAATTGATCTAATAAGAACTTCTTCTTACAACCCATTGTAATCTTTATGAGAACCTATGGATACTTACAGAACGTGACTTATATAATTGTAATAAGGTCAATGGCGTGTTAAGCGATGTTAGACTGTTGTAGAAACGGTATTAATATTATAATGAGCAGTTAATTGAAATTTAATAAAGACATTAATTAACCACAAGTGTGCGTCATAAAATTGATACATTAATTCCTGGACCCAAAGCGACAAAGATAATTAATATTATAAAGGAACTTTCTTATGATTCGACTTTTACATATCCACTTGTTATCGCAAATGGTCATAATTGTGTAATTAAAGATGTAGATGGAAATGCATTCCTTGACTTTACTTCAAATATAGGTACCTGCCCACTTGGGTATTCACATTCAGAAATAATGCAAGTATTAAAGGAATATTCTCAGAATGGCATGCATAAGATTGCAGGACAGGATTTTTATTGTGAAGAACATGCAAAAATAGCACAGAAAGTATCTTCTATTGTTCCAGAGAATTTTAAGACATTTTTCATCAATAGTGGCGCTGAGGCAGTTGAGAATGCAATAAAGATTGCATATAAGAAGATGGGGCCGCTACCAGGAGTCTCATGTAGTAATGCTTTCCATGGGAGGACTCTTGGTGCACTCAGTTTTACCTTTAGTAAGCCCATACAAAAAGCCAACTTTCCGGAGTTGCCAGTTAAGAAGATAAAATTTTGCATTAACGACAACGATTTAGAGATTGATTCAATTGAAAAATTATTGAAAGAAAATAAAATCGCGTTCATTTTAAGTGAAGTTATCCAAGGTGAAGGTGGGTATAATGTTGCCAGTAAACAGTTTATCACAAATCTTAGAAAATTTGCAAACCAATATGGAGTCCCACTAATATTAGACGAGGTGCAATCTGGTATGGGACGAACAGGCAAATGGTGGGCTTTTGAGCATTATAATGTAAAGCCGGATATCATGAGTATCGCCAAAGCACTTCAAGTGGGTGCAACGGCTTATGATAAAATATTTGATCCTATTGAACGTGGCGTTCTCTCTAGTACCTGGGGTGCAGGTAGCAGAATTGACATGATAGTTGGCACGAAAATAATAGATGTCATTAATCGTGAGAGACTTCTTGCAAATGCAACAGCCATGGGGAACATCTTAAAAAAAGGGTTAAATGAGATTGTAGAAAAAAATGGCATAATTGAGGTAAGGGGAATAGGCTTGATGATTGGAATCGAATTTGATACAAAGGAAAAAAGAGATAATAAATTAATAGAATTATTTAAGCAAGGCCTCCTATTACTACCCGCAGGTCAGAAGGCAATGAGAGTAATACCTCCTTTAACTATAACGGAAGAAGAGATACAGGAAGGATTAGCTATAATGACTGAAGTGTTATTGTGATTATAAGATAATGATATATGCAAGAAGGCATAAAGTGATTAGTAGGCTCTATAATCTTCTCCAAGAATTTGTGATGCCACTTTTAGTTCAAGTACTTCATTTGTTCCTTCATATATGATAATTGCTCGTGAATCTAAGAAATGCCTTGCTACCCTATTTGTCTTTCTGTAAGCTACAGATCCAAAAATTTGAACAGCTCTGTTTGCTGAATCAAATGCAGAGTTGCTTGCATGAAATTTCGCCATAGTTGCAAATCTATCTGCCTCGTTTCGTAACATTGAATATTCAATGTTACTTCTGCTCAATTTGGATTGCCATTGGTCGTCCACCTCCTTGAGTTTTTCCACATAATCGTGAAGCTTTTGTCTTGCCAAAGCTGCACGATATACTAACCAGCGGGAACTTTCTATGTTTATAGCGATTCTTGCTATGTGCTCTTGTATCAACTGCTTTTTCGCTAGCAACGAACCATGCTGTTCTCTTATTTTCGAATACACGACGGACTCATTTAAACAATCCATCATTACGCCTATGGCACCTGCAGCCACACTTAGCCGGCCATCTATCAATGCACTGTACGCAATATTCAACCCTTGACCTTTTTGCCCAAGCAAGTTCTTTTTCGGGACAATGCAATTGTCGAAATGAACTTCTGCATTTTTGACCGTCAATAGTCCTAACTTGTCCTTCATTTCTTCTATTTTAACACCAGCAGAATCTCCATTGACAATGAATGCAGATACATTTCTGTTGCCGCTCCCGCTGTCACTATCTTCTTTTGCATAAGTTGTCATGAGATTAGCAAATGTACCATTACCAATCCAGTGTTTTTTTCCTTTCAAGATATAATGATCACCTTTATCTTCAAATTTTGTAATTATAGAAGAAGGATCGCTGCCTGCTAATGGCTCCGTAAGTGCAAAGGCCATTATACTTTTCCCATCACAGGTTTTTGGAAGATATTCCTTCTTTTGTTCTTCATTTGCCCAGCCTTGAAGTATCATTTGACCAATTGATGTATGCGCTGAAAAGAAAGTTCGCATGGAACTGCCTTCTTTGCCTATTCTTTCGATGGCAAGAATATATGTGAGAATATCGTAACCTAAGCCCCCATACTTTCGTGATATAGGACATCCAAGCATTCCAATCTTTCCAAATTCCGGAATTACTTTTTCATTTAACCTTTCTTCAAGATAGCATTTCTCTTCGTAGGAACGTATTGACTTGCAAATATGATCTACGCCTTCCAGAAAAATTTCCTGTTCTTTAGAAATGTCGAAACTCATTTTTGAAAAATTGTAGTATGACACAAAATTCTTATCCACTGTAGATATAAAAAGCGTGTTTTAAAGATACAAAAATTCGTGTCTGTACATTGATTTAGTGGATAGTTGCTCCTTGACAATGATAGAGTAAGTATTGTGTTAGCAGATTCCTCCGTATAGAAGAAACTTCTAGATGATCAGCAACTATAGCCAAAATTAAGTAAATATAGATTTTATATCACTGTTATACAAATGGCATAGGGTTTAAATAGTTTAGATATAGATCGAAATTAGTGAATTAGATGCCAGTCGCAATAATTCCAGATATTAGTGAGCAACACTGTATTGGCTGTGCGCTATGTGTAGAAATTTGTACCGCTCTTGGTCCAGATGTACTGAGAGTAAAACCCGTAGAAGGATGGAAGAGAGGTAAAGCATTTGTATTTTATCCAGAAAGATGCATCTCTGATGGAGCTTGCATTGGCGTTTGCCCAACAAAGGCAATATTCTGGATGAGGCCAATGGACTATACACCAGGACAACCAATTCCATTGAAGAAGAATGCAGTATTCGTAAAAGGTTGGGAAGAAGGCTAAACACATCCTAAAAAATCCTAAATTCCTTTTTTAAATTTTTGTTTTCTTCAACAGAAACTGATACAGTAATATTATAAAACCTTAAAATCTGGTTCATATAAAGGAGATTAAATTTAGATTATATGTCAAATGACTTGTCGGCATTGCTAGATATTAGTTTAAAAATTATGACCTTGACCTTTGCTCAATACACAGAAAGCAGGAGTTAGAAGATATAGAAATACAGAAATACAATTTAAATAGTGATCAGTGATTATAGTATAGAGGTATTTATAATGTGGAGACGTATGCAATGCTTGTAAGTTGCTATCAACAAGGCAAGTTTTCTTAATATCAATACACAAAATTTTCCATTAAGCGAACTTAATGTCTATATATTGTGATCATCCTGACGGATAAGCGAATCCGCTGGTGCTCTACATACAAGTAAATTGCATCTTATGCCAGTGGCAATTGCCATTAACAAACATCAGGTCGTACATGATCCCTTATAAATAGCGATATCCTTGTATTGTTTTTAAGTTGCTGTTGTCTTGAATGCTTAAAATAGAAAGAATTATTTTTCATTCCGATCTAGCTAATATATAATCTTCATGGTAGGAAAAACAGCGGTGATATCTATAACAAGACATGGAATTGAGATTGCCCGTCGAATAAAGGAGAATATACCAGAAGTCGAGATCTATGCTCCAATGAAGCATAATGATTCCACTTCTGATATAAATTGGTTTACAGAACAGACATCACAGCTAGTAGCAAACCTTTTCAAAACTAAGGATGCTCTGATTTGTATATTTTCATTAGGTGCAGTAATCAGATTAATTGCACCATTTCTTGTTGATAAGAAGAGTGATCCCGCGGTGTTAGTAATTGATGATAAAGCAAATTTCGTTATTAGTACATTATCAGGACATCTTGGAGGAGCAAATGCACTAGCACGGCTTATTGCTTCTTTTTTTATGAATTCTAGACCAGTAATTACTACAGCTGCTGACGTTAACGAAACCATTGCCGTTGATTTACTCGGAAGAGAACTTGGATGGGAAATTGAAAACAACAAAAATGTAACAAAAGTCAGTGCTTTTATGGTTAATGAAGAGAAAATAGGCTTATATCAAGAAACAGGAGAAAAGAATTGGTGGCATTCATCATCATTGCCAAAGAATGTTATAGTGGTCAAAAGCCTTGATCAACTGAGATCGCTAGATTTTAAAGGAGCATTAATAATTTCTGATAGGATAATTACTGACGCGATTATATTAGAAAAATCAGTTATCTATAGACCAAAAAGCCTAGTAATAGGATTAGGGCTTCATTGGGACACAAATAAAAATGACATTGAATCCGGGATTCATGCTGTAATGAAAGATAAAGGATTAAGCCCCATGAGCATTAGAAATGTTTCATCTATCACTAGAGAAATAAAGATAAGGGGATTACAGAAATTTTCGGATCAATATGGTATTCCAGTAGAAGCTTACGACAAAGATAGACTTGCTGCAGTTAAAGTTCCAAATCCTTCCAATATGGTACAAAAATATGAAGGAACCGCAAGTGTATCTGAAGCATCATCAATACTAAGTTCAAAAGGCGAACTTATAGTTCCAAAACAAAAATTCCCGCCTAATCTCACGATAGCGATATCTAGGATAAAGTTTGAATAAATTGTTGAAGAAAGCACTGTTAATTGTTGATAGGGGTAGCAGAGAGCCAGAAGTAAGGCTGGAGCTTCAAAATATTTGCTCAATTGCAAAGCGCAAAGCGAGGTATGATTATACAAATTATTGCTTCTTAGAAGTTGTGCCTCCATTTATAGAGGAAGGTATAAGAAAATGTGTTGATAGCGGTGCTGACTTCATCACTATAATGCCATATTTTCTATATCCTGGTATGAAGTTAAAAGATTCAGTCAAACAAAGTGCCAAAATTGGTCAAATCAAGAACGTGAACATAGTTATAACAAAACCACTTAGTTATCATACTATAGTCACGGATGTCGTAATTGATAGAATCTATCAATTAAAAAGAGAACATAAAATTCAATTTTCTGATTCTGAATGCGACATTCTACTTATTGGTCATGGTAGTAGTGATAAATGTGCCCGAAATGCCTTCATTTATACGGTTAATACCCTGAAGCCTTTTTATCGGAATGTAAACTTTTGCTTTCTTGAATTAGACAAGCCAGACATAAACGAAGGCATAAAGAATATGGTACTTCAAAATGACCCGAAAATTATTCTATTAGTGCCATACTTTTTACATAATGGTACTCACATAAAGTATGATGTAATCATGGATGTTGATGAAGCACTTGGAAAATATAGATTCAAGAATGTATTTATGACAAAACACTTAGGAGTGGATGAAAAGTTGGTTGACCTTATAATTGAACGTGCCAAAGAGGTAGAAAAAAGAAGAATTGACCTCTTATAATAAGAATTACGAAACTCCTGCAAATAGAGAAATGTCAAATAGGGCGTTTGACATAGAAAAGAAAAGCTTAGAGATAATAGATAGTGAAATCGGGCAACATGATTACAATGAGTTAGAATGGGCTATTGTGCGCAGAGTTATTCATGCAACTGCAGACTTTGATTTTGCTAGAAGGGAAAGAGTAGTATTTCATAGGAATGCAATCACATCTGCATTCAATGCTATCAAAAATAAATGTAACATTGTTACTGATGTAGATATGGTACTTTCTGCGATAAACAAAAAGTTAGTTACTGATCTTGGATTAAAGGTCATGTGCTATATTTCTGATAAGTCTCTAGCCAACGAAGCTCGCAAATTTAATAAAACTAGATCTGAAATGGCAATGCGTCGTGCAGCAAATGAAATGAATGGAGGAATAGTAGCTATCGGCAATGCACCCACTGCACTCTACGAAACAATTAATATGATCCGAGAAGGCGTTACGAAACCTGCACTTGTTATAGGTATTCCCGTTGGCTTTGTTTCTGCTACTGAATCTAAAGATGAGCTTATGAAGATCAATATTCCATTTATTACCAATGTGGGTAGAAAGGGTGGAAGTTCAGCAGCATCTTCAATATTGAATGCAATACTGTTGCTCTGTCAAAGTAGTACATAGAAACTATACTATCTATGAATCTATCTGGATGACCTATGAAATAATATGATGAAGGCTTACTTTATGACTTAAGATAATCATTTGAATGAGAATAACGTATATTCCAAAAAAGCATTATACCAGAAAGTCATAAATCTAATGGATGGTTTTTAGAACAGGCGCTTGAAGCAAAGATACCTATTTCTGACTCTTCTATTGCTCCCACTCTACTTGCAAAGTCCATTTAGCCTTTTTATCACTTCATTCGTTCTTCTCATTCTTGAAAAGGAAAATGAATTTGGACTTTTTCTTAGCATTCTATTTGTTGGTTTGCTATAGTCTTCCATATGGCTTATAACAGGCATTAAGCAGTATTGGCTACCAAAATGTTTAGGTTTTGCGATAGCAATAGTTCCCAAGAGCTAATGTTTTCTAGTCAGAAATTGTTTCTAGAATATTAAAAAATGTAGAAAAGTGGGGTTATTAGAGGCCAGTCAGTAATTTCAATTGGAAAGACCCTTAGTCTGATGATATTGATGAAAAACCTTTTTGCTTTCATACATAATCGTAACTGTGCTATTTGTATCGCTTGGCTTGCTATCGATATTATCTGTTCCTATGTTTGACTACACTTTATCATATAGTTCAAAGGTCATTTAGGACAGAATGGACACATTATATACATGTTTTTCGCTGCTTTTTCCTTTGCCTAATTCTTTCTTTACCCTCTTTATTGCTTGGTGTTAATCTTAGCTGCATTCCACAGCATGGACAAAACACACCATTGTGATAAAAGTAAATTTCACATCTTCTACAATATTTTTTGCCAGAAAAGTAGATATTCTCTCCCACTTGTATTTTTGAACATATTCTCTCACAGATATTTCTACAAACCATTGGGGTAAAATCTAAGAAAAATTGGGCTGTTATAAGGATTGGAGTACTAGTCACAGAGGGAGGGGAGATGATGATATATAAGATCATATATATCTGTTAGTTTTCAATTTTTTACCAACCTTATATAACTGGTCTGGAACCTCTTAGAACGAAAACTCATCTACAGGGTATTATTTTTAATATCTTGTATCCACTAATGCATATAACATTATGTTAACTACTTTGTGATAGAATAATCTGCATATCAATTTCATAGATCTTGATAAACTAATACCTATGAAGTATAACTAGAGCTGGTATAACTAAAGCTTTACTAATGAAGGCAAGAATACCAAAAAAATTTTAACAGCTACTTCTATATAGAGAATACAGATTGAAAGAAATTCGCACTGAGATTGATATTAGAGCATCTTCTGAAAAGGCATGGCAGGTACTAACAGATTTTAATAACTTTCCACAGTGGAACCCATTTATTAGTCAAATAAATGGGGATCCTAAGGTTGGAACAAAGCTCAAAATTCAACTTCAGACTTTAAGTGGAAAGAGTAGAACCTATCGGCCAACAGTAACAAAAGTTGAACCAAACCACGAGCTACGGTGGTCTGGAAAATCTTTTGTACCTGGAATATTCAATGGCGAACGTATTTTTACTATTGAACCACTGAACACAAATCATATACGCTTCATACATAGGGAAGTCTTTACTGGAGTAGGAGTTGCTCTTGCAGGCCATCGTTTAGATAAAGATATATATCAAAGTTTTCTAAAAATGAATCATGCCTTTAAAGAAAAGGTTGAGCAAACAGCTACTTAATTTACTAACTATTCGTCTAGTTAATTTGGTCCAATGACTCTAGCAATTCATCCTTATTAGATTTCTAGATGTTTAGACAGTAGAAGAGACAATTTAATTTGAACCATCTCATTTTAGGCTCAAACTAGATTATATCAATGGAGCCTATAATACAAGAATTACATAAGAATTACACAAAATATCTGAAATAGCTGTAGAGATAATGGTGGTTGCGGAGCAGCAGAAGATGTAAGTCAGAGTGCTGAAGTATTATCATTTCATCACCGAAGTTAACTTCATAACCTGGAGTTAACAAGACTTTGATTTAATAGAACCAAATGAAAAAATAAAGTCTGAATTAGAGTAGATGAATGGATATTGACGATATAGGATAATTAGTAAATATATTAAAAATCAGTTATCACTGCGATCATGGATTTTTGCTATAAAACTTGAACCATCTACGTGTACACCGCTGTCGATTATAGTAATGTTCACTCAATGGCACACAGCAAGGAATTACTAAAGCCAGCAAATATAAGATTTTGTTATAACAACAAGCCAAAATCAAATTCAATAGAATATGTTAACTTTTGTTGATGCTTTAAGACTTAATTTGCAGTTACATTCATAGAGAGGTATTAGTAACTATCAGAAAAAGTGTGTATTGGTAAATAAGAATTTTTAATGGGAGTTGCGTTCCTTTCTCTCTGAATCACTTCTTTCAAGTCAGGATCTAACAATAATTTTGAACCACACTTATATTACTAAACGTATACCTAAATTACATTATCTTGAGAAGTATCATCAGTTATAGGAACAACTTCTTACTGCAATTAATTGTTATTATGGCAGGTTTAATGATAATACCTACTCATACATCAACGTTTGCACAAAGTTCACAATCCACAGATTTGGTTCACTCTAAATACACGGTAGTCAAGACAAACCGATCAGAACGTTTTGATCTCCCATATACTGCAGCAAACAATGATAGAACACACCCAATTGTTTATACATTAGCTAAACCAATATTTGAAAGTTGGATTTTAAACATACAAAACAATCTATCTTATGCTTATAGACAGGATGCAAAAGTTGTAATAAAATTACAAGAGCCTAAACCAAGTGAGAAATTCATTGAAATTGCAATGTATGGCGATAGTGCTAATAAGAGGTTTTGGGCAGCTGTAAATACAAAAGAAGCTGGATATGTTCGGGTATATGATAATTATAAAAATGGAGTAGCTGGGTGGTCAACAAGAGACCCAATAATTATTGGATATGATAGTAATTCAGGGCTGACGATTAATAGTGGCACAAAGGTTCTAGTTGATCAATTATCAGTAAATGGGTTTGCGCTTGGTTCCATTGCAGTATATGGGAAGGATGACGTGTCTTCTCCTATTAACACATACACTGGTGATTTATCTTTTGAAGTACTTTATGGGAATCCTTCTGATTCTCCAATCTATTATCTGCCACTTGGTATGGTAATTGCAGTTGGTGGTGTTTTAGGTTGGTTCCTTGTTTTCAAGAGAAGGGAGAGCATCGCTTCCTAAGATGTTTGACTAAAAAGATATTGAAACCAACCTGAGTAAGTTAATAAATAAAAAGAGATTCATTCTTCAGCTAGAACATCCACCGGTTTTGCTTGTGGAAGGTATAGCTAATGTGAATATTGCAAATAGCCCAATAATGGTGTTTTCCTTAATACGGCTTTTAACAAGATGAATATTTTATCATTTTCTTAATGCAAAGAAATACTTATACTATCCAAATTGTATGTCATCTTTTTAGTAATAGGATGTCTTTTACTGATTGATTACTGGATCCAATCATGGATCCATTTAAGAATAGGTAAGGACATGGAGAATTGTTCAATAGATCATGCTATTCTCATAATGTCTTAATGTTCTTATTCTCATAGATACAAATTCACACAAATTTATGTAAGTGTCCCATTTGAGATGTAATGAAACCTTTACCTATCAAACCGGAAGAGAAAATGTGTTGCCATATTGATGCCCTCTTTGGAGTTGGAGTCTCTGATATTCTTCTGGGAAAAGATCTTCAATTTGAATATTCTAAAAAAACTGGTCGGATTAAAAACATCAGTATTGATAGTCGTTTAATTGCAACATTGCGGAGTGATGGTGGAATTGCTTTAACAATATTTGGATCAACAGAATTGTTAAAGAATAAAAAATTCAAAAAGAATTGTATTATTCCATATGAGGAAGCAATACCATTCGTAAGTGAGGGTCGATCTTTATTCTGTAAACACGTAGAATGGTGTGGCTCAAATGTCAAAGTTGGATCGGATGTTGCAATCATAGATAAAAACGATAGAGTCGTAGCAATAGGGAGATCTCTATTGGGATCCAAAATGATGAAAAAGTACCATACAGGAGTTGCTGTCAAGGTTAGAGAAGGAATAAAAAGCAGGATAAAATAAATAATAATGGCATGATGCGTGGCGGTAACCGTGAAATGAGACGTATGCTGGATAAGATGGGACTCGAAATGAAAGATATAGGTAGCATTGAAGAAGTAATCATTAAAACAGAAACTAAGGAACTTTACCTTATAAAGCCACAAGTAATAGAAATGAAAGGAAAAGATAGTACTATTTTTCAAGTAGTAGCCACGAATATCGAAGAGAAGCAGAGGGATACTCCTGTATTTAAGGAAGAAGACATTATTCTTGTTATGCAACAGGCAAATGTTTCAAAAGAAAGAGCAATTCAGGCATTAAGTGAATCTAAAGGTGATATGGCCCAAGCAATTTTAAACCTCACGACATAAGAGAACGGGATCATTTAAATGAATCTTCAAGGATGAATTTAAACTGAATCCTCTATATTCACGCATATTAATTCCCCTAAAGCAATAGAAGTGGGTCCCATGAGTGTTGCAATAAAATATTCATGACCCTAAACTTGAAATGTCTGATGTGATTACATTAACCAAATCTTTTATAAAGTTTTACCAATAGAGTGTTTGTAGGTAGTCTATTTGGTTCTATGTTATCTTTCAAGGTTAAATCACACCATCTAAATTTCTTTGTTACAACCTATATTTGACATCAACAATTGAAATCAGAGGATTTATTATAATAATATGTGATATGATCTCAAGCAGACTTTGAGGTAGGATTTTATAACAGTGTAAATTGGCAGCTATAGATCATGAATAGTAGTAGCAAATTCAATTTCCCCTTGTCTGAGGCTGAATGGGAAATAATTCTAGACTCTCTTAGTAACACAATATTCAATGAGGATATTACAGAAGAATCTAGAAAAAAGGCGAAAGAATTATTTTTAAAGTTACAGAAAGAACTTCCAAAAAATGAATTATAATAATTACAATATTATCGTTGTCATCTCACAATTTTATAGGCTCTGATTTTTAAGTTAGATCAACTGCAAAACGTAGTGACCTATATCTATTATAATCATTTAGCAAGATCTTTGCCAAATGTTTTGTAATATCAGTAACACTAAGCAAGCCTGTAATTCTGTTATCTTCTTCTAAAACTACAAGTCGTTTGATGTTGCTTTGTCTCATTACTCTTGAAGCAGTATCTATTGAATCATATGACATGATTGTTATAAGAGGGGACGACATTATTTCTTCTATTTTGATTCTGCTTGCAGCGACGTTCTTCATACATACATGCTTAACCATATCACGTTCAGTAATGATACCATGATGCTGGTTGTTTTTATCTACCACAATTACCGAACCGACCTTCCTCTTCACCATAAGATCAGCAACGTCTTGGGCAGTTTTTCCAGAGTCGGTAGTTATCGTAACAATCTCTTTTTCTGACATTATCTCGCTTACTGAGCTCATATTTATTTTAGCATATCTCTTTTTATGTTATATAAGTAGCAGTGATTGAATGCTGGATAGATATTTGTAAATTAAAAGGAGTGTTATGTGTATAATGTTCAATTTCCCTTCGTTCGTGATATATGCCGGAGGCGGGATTCGAGCCCGCGACCTTTCGATTATGAGTCGAACGCTCTGGCCAGGCTGAGCTACCCCGGCAAGCTCAGCAGCGTCAGCAACAATAATTCCTTTTGAGATAATATAATCTATTCAAACATGCGCACTTCTAGTACAGGTGCTCATGTATGAAGTCTATCTATATGCTTAGATAAAAATACTTTCGAATCAACTGATAGTTCACAGTATGGACAGTTATTATTTAGCTGCGCTAATATCCTTCATGTAAACAATTGCCTTTGGGTTGATAATACACACCGGTGTTCCACTGAGGGCAGTGTCTGCTGTAGAAATTGTTGTCATCTGAATCTTTTCAAAGATATCATCCCGAGCTACCATGCCAAAGATGGTTCCACTTGAACTAACTAAGATTTGTCTTACAATATGCTTATCCATAATAGAAAGTGTTTCTTTAATTGTAGTTTTAGGATCCACAGCTAATATTGGGCTGTTCATAATTTCCCGAAGCTTGACTTTGGACAGATTTCTGTCTTGGGACATTACCTTAAAAAGAATATCTGTTTTGCTTACTATGCCGATAACTTCTCCATTATGTGATACAAGAACACTACGTGCATTTCTTTCTTTCATGAGTTTGATTGCTTCATCAGCAAGACTGTCGCTGCCGAGAATAATTACATTTGCGTTCAAAATATGTTCAATTGGTGATGATAGCAGAGATGTGATATTACCCGGAACGTAAGACAAATCCTTTATAATATAGACTAATGTGTTTTATTTATAGTTGATCTTGTATCATCCCTGCATGCATATATCATATCATCTGATCCAGTGATTGCTATTAGATATGTTAAGATAGGCTTTTTGTAGTCATATCTATCTTTATTTAAATATGTTATATGTTATATTGGCTCTGTTAAGTTAAGCAAAGGTAATAGCTAAAAGCTGAATTCAATCAAAAATAATCTGACAATGTTTGAACGTAACAGGACTAGGCCTTTTCTTATCCGATATGCGTTGTACTTGTATTTTCTAGGATTAAGCCTAAGAAGTACATCCAAAGCGCTAGGGCCCTTTATTAACAGAAGTTATGTTGCAGTATGGTATTGAATACAGGAATTCGATCCAAAAGAGGTATATCCAAACAAAAAGAAGAGTAGAATATCTGCATTCATCATAGATGAAACTCAAATACAGATCGGACCTAATGAAGCCTGGTTATGGGTAGCAACAGAACCAATCCGTCATAGAATTCTTGGAGTTTATATTTCAAGACACAGGAATATGCTAGTTGCAGAGGTATTCTTGAGATCATTGATTAAACTTTATGGAAAGCATATTGTTTATAGTGATGGCGGGTCATGGTATCCTG
>JAFAQB010000355.1 GCA_019246625.1 Nitrososphaeraceae archaeon | reverse complement strand
GGAGCAGAAACACCAGCAAAGAACCCCTATGTAGCTGAAATGTACAAACTAGCTCTAGAAGGCAAGTTGTATAGCAGATCTATTCCATAAGGCAGCAACAAAAGTGATACCTCAATTGACCTAATCATAAAAGGCCACCATTTTTTTATTTTTCTCCATTTTAAGAATATACTTGTACCTCTAATAACTAAAGAACAAATAGACTAATGGTAAACTTTATTGACAGTTGAATTAGTCCCACTAGATTGGCTGGACTTGACAGCAAAATTTAAAAGTGTATGTTATGATTGTATACTTAATGACTTTACCTAAAGGATATGGTGGCGGTGGCGGTGGACGTGGAGGCGGTGGTTACGGTCAAGGCCGAGACGATATTGAACGGATGATTGGCCGCAGGGTTGAAAACATGAGAGGTGTTTACATATTAGGCTTCGCATTATGTTGGGCAGCAACTGCGGGTGGAGTTTATGTAGGTGTAACAGTCTATCCATGGGCATATCCGTTGCCAAGTGGCCTTTACGCGCTCTCTGTGCTTACAGTGATTGAATCATTGGGTTTCTTCTTCATTATGAAGATCACAGGCGAAAAAACAATTCGTGCATAACCATCTTATTTTCAATTTTTTTGCATAGTTTATTTCTTAGTATTCGTTGTGTATCACATGATATAATAGAATATTATGAGCTAAATTACAAGAATGCTTATGAAATAGCATGCTCAGTTACGATCGACATTCAGAAAGACTAATTGCCTTATGTGTTAAGTTGGATTTTTTGAAATAATCGATATTTATCACAATTGCCTTTGTGCTTTTGTCGGACAATAACGCATGAGATCATAGACTTGCTTGTTTTGTTAAATCCAATCCAATTCCAAGTAGAACGTTGCTTACCTTGATAAATCAAGACATCCCTATGATGTTTTCGGTGATCTGAAAATGCTGTGATGCATGCTAAATATATTTGAAGGCTTGTACTTATTTTGAATTTGGCCATTTAAAGCAATAGGGTAGAGTTATTAAGTAAACAAAGACGATCAATATAGATAAAATTTTATATACAACATCATGGAGTAGGTTTTGTAATGGTCTGGCTTAGACGTACAACGCACTATCTATTCATAGTTGTAGTTGCCGTAAATAGCACTCTATTGACGATTAATGCAGGAGACTACATCTTCTACACTGACTGGGCATGGACTTCATTCGTAGTATTTTCGATTTCGCAGTCGACTATGCTTGCAGTAGGAGCAATATACTATATGCTCTTTACTGGTGTTCCAGGAACCGCTACATACTATGCAACCATCATGACCATCTACACATGGGTAGCAAAGGGTGCATGGTTTGCATTAGGATACCCAATGGATTTCGTCACAGTACCAATATGGATACCCTCAGCAATGTTGCTAGATCTAACATATTGGGCTACGAGGCGCAATAAACATGCTGCAATAATCATTGGTGGAACTCTAGTTGGCCTTTCACTCCCGATGTTCAACATGATTAACTTATTGCTGATAAGAGACCCACTTGAGGTTGCATTTAAGTATCCAAGACCCACACTTCCACCCTATATGACACCAATAGAGCCGCAGGTCGGTAAATTCTACAATAGTCCTGTAGCATTAGGATCCGGTGCAGGAGCAGTACTAACAGTGCCAATAGCAGCACTAGGTGCAAAATTGAACACGTGGACCTATAGATGGATGGCCGCGTGGAGCAAATGGGATTAAAATAAATATCCAAGACTAAAATTCCCCAATTTTCTTTTGTTCTAGAATAGATGAAATATTTTCTTATTTACTAGAATCAATTAATCATTATAGTTTACCGATTGGGCTTAGTCTATATGTCATATCTACTACCATCAAACATTAGATTTATGTTTTATAGCAAACGGTGCGTATTAATGGCTTTGCGGGAATACGTCATGCATAAAAATATAAAAACAGAATATAAGTAATAATAATAATCAGTAGTTTACACGTTCTATTCTATTATTTGTCAGCTCTAAGATCATCTAAAAGTTTGTCAAGTTTAGCGGTGGGTTTATTGTTTTGATCTGAAATATCTTGTTTTGCTGGCGGGATTTCAAGATAATTAGGTATCCTACCAACGATTCTGTCTTGGTATGTTGGAATGTGTTCGTTCTGATAAAAAATACCTAATGGAATCTTACTTCCCCATTCATTTGATCTTTCGATCGCCTGGCCCATCTTAGTACTTGCCTCATACGGTTGGCGTACGATGCCATCGTATCCTGTTTCTTCGAGTTTGTATGTTCTTGGCATCTGCTTACCGTTTTCAGGGTTAAAATTATCTAGTCCCTGATACCATTCCTTTGTATTAATGTCGTTGTATGTTGGACAGGGTTGCAAAACGTCCAAAAAAGCTAGTCCTTTATGCTCAATTGCCTTTTTGATCAATTCCTTTAAATGCCTAACATCGTATGAATAGCCCCTACCTATAAAAGTAAAACCTGCTACCAACGCGAGAGCTATCGGATTAACAGAATTGTTCATATTTGGCTGTGTAAGTGATTTCGTCTTCATTCCTAATTTTAGAGTAGGTGCAGCTTGACCTTTAGTTAAACCGTATACAGCATTATTGAATATTATGTAAACCATGTCTACATTTCGTCTGCCAGAGCTTATAAAATGCCCAGCACCAATCCCTAAACCGTCACCATCACCACCCACAGCCAGTACTTCCAAGTCAGGGTTACATATCTTTGCACCTTGAGCAAATGGCAAAACTCTGCCATGCAAAGTATGTATTCCATAGGTGTGGATAAAATGAGGAGTTTTACCTGAGCATCCTATTCCCGAGAATATTGTTGCGCGGTGCAAAGGCGTTTGCATTTCTGACAGAGCCATTTGGATAGCATTTAGAATACCAAAGTCTCCACAGCCAGGACACCAATCATTATGAACAGTTGTTTTATAGTCTGCGAGTTTAAGCGCCATGTTCTAATACAATTCTCCTTGGAGCATTACCACTGATTATGTACATTAAAGCATTATAAATCTCACTTGAAGACATTGACCTTCCATTATATTTGACTATTTTATAGTTGATATTACGGTTCAAATTTTGCTTTATGAGTAATCCTAGTTGCCCTGTATAATTCATTTCAATATCTACTAAAACTTTGGTATTTTCCAACATTTTTTCTACCAGGGAGCTAGGAAATGGATGCATCAGCCTGACTTGAACAAATTTGACGTTCTTCCCCTCTACTGTCAACTGATCTATTGCGTCCAGAATTGCGCCCTTGGTAGATCCCCAGCTTACTATTGTCATGCCAGATGATGGATCATTATGTCCATATGCTATTGCTTTGTCTTCAGCCGGTATCTCTTTTGAGGCAAGATCCAGCTTACTCATTCTCTTATTCATCATTTTAATCCTATTATCTGGATCTTCTGTAATGTGACCTTCTTCAGTATGTTCATCGCCAGTATTCCAAAATATTCCATTTTCTGTTCCTAGCCTTACTCGTGAAGAGATTGGATTTTCATCGAATTTGAACCGTAGATAATTTCCAGCAACCCCCGTATCACCAGCTGGGATAATATTTTCTAGTAATCTTCCTCTATCTATGTTGATTTTGTATTGATCAAAAACTCTGCATGTCATGATGCTATTTGCAATTGCTTTGTCAAGCATATGTATAACAGGCAGCTGATACTTTTCTGCGAAATTGAATACCTTTATCGTGTCATAGAAACTTTCTTCAATATCACCGGATGCAAAAACAATTTTTGGAAATTCTCCATGTCCACAATTGATAGCAAACATTAAATCGCCCTGTTCATGTCTTGTTGGAAGACCTGTAGATGGACCTGCACGTTGATACAGTGATACTACAACCGGGACTTCATTAATTCCAGCCCAGCCCAGTGCTTCAGTCATTAAGGAAAAACCTGGTCCCGAAGTAGCAGTAGCTGAACGTACTCCAGTTAATGCTCCCCCTATAGCCATAGTAATCGCAGCTATTTCGTCTTCGGTTTGTACAACTACTATAGAATCCTTTTTGCCATCGGGTGTGGATTCAATTATCTGATTAGATTCTAAAAACTCGCTGTCATCACTTGCAGGAGTTATGGGGTAGTATGTCTGGAACCTACATCCTGCAGATATTTTCCCCATGGCGGAGGATTGATTCCCCTGCATCAGAATTATATCAGAAGAGGTTTGAACTTTTGTTAGTTTAAATCTAAATTCTGTGGAATTAAATCTTGATTTGACATAGTTATACGAGTAATTTGCTGCTGCAATATTAAGCTCGGCGATCTTTGGCTTTGCTCTGAAGATATGTTTGATTGCCCTAGTCAAGACTGTCGTATCAAAATCTAAAACTGCCATTGATGCGGATAATGCCATTACGTTGACTGTTCTTGTAAGTTTGCTTAGAGAATGGTCGTTAATCTTCTCTGAAAATTCTCTTAATAGCTGAAAATATGGGACATTGTAGAGGATCGTTCCATTATCCTTTGCGTAATCTAACATTCCTTGGACAGTCAACGACTTATTGGCTTTTTTCAGCATATTTGTAATTTTTTTTAAAGCCTGATCATCTATAGTTGGAACTTCTTGGATAGTTGTATTAACTAAATCTTGATCATAAATTATCCCTCCACCTTTTGTTACCTTGTCTCCATGCCTAAACAATGTTTCAGCATCAAAAGAAACAAGTAAATTAATGTCATCAACATGTGAACGAATTTGCTTGTCTGAAACCCTTACTGTAAAGTAACTATGTTCACCTTTTATATTAGAGTAATATTCCCGTTTACCGAAAATATATAATCCTGCCTGTGAACAGGCTTTAGAGAAAATATTAGCTGCAGAATCAACGCCGCTTCCTTGTGCTCCTCCGATAACCCAAGTTAAAGAATTGGAGATTTTTGATTGGGTCATTATCAAGGTACTCTCCCATTTCCTGCTTTTAATGCTTTAGAAGTGAAATTAAAAGCTAGTCAAAGCTAGACTAGCCGCCAGTGGCTGCATCATACAGGCAACACTCACAGGCGTCTCTTTCGCCGCAATATGGACATGCACACATGCATGCCTCTAGCGGGTTTCCACAATTGTCACAAGTAGTTCCATCTTCGCTACTTACTATTCCATTACTATCTACCAAATTATTGCAATATGTTGTGTTTTCTTTAACTTATTATACTTTACATGCTTACTGTCTAAGCATTAATTGTAAGCTTTCATACCCTTCTTGAAAACTTGCTTATGTAGATAGACACTCAACGTTAAGGTATATTCAATAGCTTTTGACAGAGATCAATAATAGGAGATAAGTTTGATGTAACAAAAAACATCAATAAGAAAAACTAATAACTAAATACAACGTTCTAAGCATTGAGATTCATGACAATATCTCTTGTTGCGACTGAACTTGATCCTAAGGGTATCAAGTTCACGAACGTTGAAAATACTCACATTGTTCGAGGAACTACTTTGGTCAAACGCGGTTTTGCTCATATGCAAAAGCATGGCGTAATTATGGATGTTACCAATGTCGAACAATCATTAATTGCAGAAGATGCTGGTGCAGTTGCAGTTATGGTTTTAGACAAATTGCCATACGATGTAAGGAAGGCAGGAGGTGTTGCCAGAACTGCCAGCATCAAGGTAATCAGTGACATCATGGATGCTATTACTATTCCTATAATGGCAAAGTGTAGAATTGGTCACGTCTCAGAAGCCAAAGTGTTGGAATCAGCTGGCGTGGATATGATAGACGAGAGTGAAGTTTTGACTCCTGCAGATGAAGAAAGACATATTTGGAAATGGGATTACACAACACCTTTTGTGAATGGTGCAAAGAACCTTGCCGAGGCTTTAAGAAGAATCGAAGAGGGATGTGCAATGATTAGAACAAAGGGTGAGCCAGGAACTGGGAATGTTGCTGAAGCAGTTACCCATATTAAGATAGTAAATAATGAAATCCGAAGGATTCGCTCAATTTATCAAGATCAGGATAACCAAGAATTAATAAAATTGGCAAGAGACTTAAAAGTTTCTTTTTCATTGGTTGAAGAAACTGCCCGCCTGGGAAGACTGCCTGTGGTAAATTTTGCAGCAGGTGGAGTTTCTACTCCTGCAGATGCAGCTTTTTTAATGAATCTGGGATGTGATGGTGTATTCGTAGGATCTGGTATTTTTAAAGCAAATGATGCAGCCCAGCGTGCAAGGGCAATAGTACTAGCTACCACTTATTTTGATAACATAAAGGTTGTCGTTGAGGCGCAGAAAATGGTTGATGAGAAGAAATCTATGCTTGGACTTGATACAAAGAATCTTGAATTAAAAATGCAGGAACGGGGTCCTTCCACTTGAAGGATGAAGTCACAATTGGAATATTTGGAGTTCAAGGTGATGTTGAAGAGAATATAGCCGCAACCCAAGAGGCATTAAGACATATGAAAGTAAGAGGTACCGTGGAACTTGTTCGCTATTCTGAAGAGATTGAAAAAATTGATAGTTTAATTTTGCCTGGCGGTGAAAGTACTGCGATTAGTACCCTGGCTACGATACAAGGAGGAGGAACACTGCAGACCATAAAAAGACTTGTATCCAATGGCATGCCTGTAATGGGAACTTGTGCTGGAATGATTATGCTTTCAAGACGTGCCTACGACAGAGTAATAGGAGAAACTAAACAACAACTAATGGGTAGCTTGGATATTGTTGTTGAACGAAATGCGTTTGGAAGACAGAACGATTCATTCGAGGCTGATCTTGAAATACCTGCATTTGGAAAGAATACATTCAGAGGCATCTTTATCAGATCTCCTATCGTAAGAGAAATTGGAAAGGGGGTAGATAAAATAGCTGAATTTAACAATAAAATCGTTGCAGTAAAGCAGCAAAATATTATTGGTACTGCTTTCCATCCGGAGTTGTCTGGAGATGATAGACTTCACAGATACTTTATCAGCATGGTATTGGATTTCAAGAAAAACCAGCAAAAATCGTAAAGGTGCGGGGGGTGGGATTCGAACCCACGAACCCCTGAGGGACGGGATCACCCATTTTAGATCTTAAGTCCCGCGTCTCCAATACTTGTACTTATCAGCCCCTATTTGGCCAGGCTCTACAACCCCCGCTTAGCGCTGCAAATCGACTTGACTTAATAATACTAGATACTGTAATTAAACCTTATAAGAGATACAAAGAGATACCTTAATGAATCCCTATATTCATGTTGAATGCTTGACTATATTTGCCTTGGTAGCTCAGCCTGGTAGAGCGTTGCCTTGGTAAGGCAAAGGTCGCGGGTCCAAGTCCCGCTCAAGGCTTCCTCTTTCATCTAAAGGAGCAACATTATTGCTATTTTCACTCGAATTAGCATAGTACTTCGGTCTCCACTACCACGTGTAGCTCATCTTCTTGAAGAGTGTGCTTTTTCTTAATGTCGCTGATTAATAGATTGTATAGAATTAGAGTGTTTGGACCAAAGCAAATAAAATATTACTATAAAACTGTAGAACCAGAAGATAATATTGCATGACATGATATACGAATACCTTCATGTAGAATAATAAATAGTAACTAGTGCACATTAGCTAATAATGAGTGATTGAACAAAAAAGAACATCTGAAAAGTTTATTTCTTATACACTTATTAGATTTAGAGAACCATAGACAATGGGATCTGCCTGATTCCGATCTGACATTTGTAAATCTGCTTCTATATTTCACGGGTAGGATCGGAATCGGTATCTGCATTCAATTTCCTCTACCCTATTCCTAGTAGGATCGATCGATCCTAAAAAGAATAATAGTTTGTAAAAATGTGCCTACAGTTTGAAATTTTTTTCCATATATACAAAGTAGATCAAAAGCAAAATATCAATTTTAATTTATCAAATCTCCCAACATACGCGTCGACATAGAGCAAAGACTATGGATACCACCAATATAATAGATGTATTATATACTCCTGATGTGGTTGCCTGGAATAAAGAAATCCAACTTAAAGGTTACGCTACAGGTATAACAGCAAATAGATTACATGGGGCAGAAATACTACCTCCGACAACTACAGTATTGGTCTAAAAGAGAAAAAAAGATCTAAAAAATTTGATTCTAGATCCAGATCATAAGAAAGAGGTAAGTGAAGCAGATTTGTCATTGGGTGATCTTGTTGCCTTATTAGAAATATAATATGAAGGAATAATGATGGTATTCTTGCTTTCTTAAGGACACGAAACATATACTAACTAACTAACTAACATTAGTTCGCTATCTCATATTTCTTAATAGATGTTTGGTTATGTTCAGATGAAAACGTTTCGTTCTGTAATATTTGGCTATTGTCTTCCTTAGATTGTGAAACTTCGGATAATGCCTTGATACAAGTAAATCATATTTTCCCTGTCTCCAACATTCTTCTACTGCGTTGAATTCAGGACAGCCTTTAGCACTATTTGTAATAGTCTTCGCGTATAGTAGACGCTCGCTACCTGGTATTGATAATAAAAGAAGGGCATTGTTTTTAGCATGTATAATGTTTGTAATATTTCTGATACCCACGTTGAAATATCCTGCCAATCCGCCTGCAGTAGGAAATCCAGCCACAATATACTATAGAGAAATGCTATAACTCTACGCAGAAATTAGTTGAGTAATGAGTTTAGTTTCTTGTAAACTAATTTAAACTGCATATTTAAACATCTGATTTAAGCATGCAGAGATAGGCTTTAGATATTGAACAGTGACAAAAAATGCGATATTTGTGGAAAGCCATTTTCTTCCATACATCAACTTCAACAGCATAGGCAAGATTTGCATGCTCCAAATCGTAGGCCTACCAAGTTACCCAGATCTAATAATATGAAATTGATATTGATTGTTGTCATTATCCCGTTGATTTTAGCCGGCGTAGGATTAGGACTTTGCATTGCCACTGCACAGCAAAAATCGCCGGCAGCCCCAACAGATTTAGCTGTAGATGGAATACAATGTAATGCTAATGAGCAATTTCTCTTTCATATACACGCTCATCTTGATATCTTTGTTAACGGTCAACTTATGTATATTCCACCACAAATTGGTATTATTCCTGGCAAATGTATCTATTGGCTACATACTCATGATGAGACTGGCATCATACACATCGAGTCGCCTGTAAAGAGAGATTTTACACTAGGACAGTTCTTTGAAATTTGGAAGAAGAAGTTAAACAACTCTCAAGCATTTGATAATGTATTTGATGGAAAAAATGTCCCAACTGTATATGTCAATGGTAGCAAAGTGCCAAGTGGGATAAATTACAGGGATATCAAATTACATGCACATGATGAAATAGCACTAGTTTATGGGATACCACCACAACCACAACCAGATAGTATACCTTCGACGTACAACTTTCCTCAAGGGTTATGATCTAGAAGTTAATCATATGGGTATTGTCATAATAAATAAAGAAAATTTCAAAGTTCTATTTTCTACCATGCTGTCTCACGTTGACTATATGCCATTCCTAAAGTTCTTTCTTCTACAGGCTCTATGTACCTAACTACTACCTTATCTATAAAGCTCTTTATTTGTGCAATACCTCAGCGACCACTTCTCTTTCTCTGACATGGTATATATGATAAGGCTCTTAGTATAGTTAAATAAATAATATATGCTTTTTAAGCTTCTTTGGTCATTGTTAATGTAGAGGAAGAAAACGGTGATAGACTACGAATTCCTTTATGAATTCAGCAAAGAACTATTAGATCTTCATAAGCACATCTTATGGATAGCTATCACCAATAAATTTGGGGTCATTATCAATGCAGAACACAAAAAGGGATTGAAACCTTTGCTAACAGAAGAAGAAAATGAGGAGTATGCATCAAGTACCATTACCAGACATACAACCAGAACAAAATTTGAATCAAAAATGGGTAAAGTGATATACGCATTTGGTAGATATCAAAAATTAAATAGAGCTACAATTCCAATAAATGATAATTACTTCTTGCTTCTAGCACTAGACGTGGAAGAAAAAAATTTTGATCAAATAATAACGGAAAAAGTGATTCCTCTGCTAGAAAAGCACAAAGATAAATTTATTGTTGAAGGTTAAAGGTAATAGATTTTTATTATAATTTGATTTAGCGACCTTCAATAATAGTTTTGTAATCTTAAGTGAAAAATAGATTATCCTTCTTCTTAGACTACGAGTAACTAATCCTTTAGCAACTTTCTTCTTTAGTCACACTAACCAGTAGCGTTATTCACTCAAAGGGTTTAACCATCTAATTATAATAACTGCTTTTTCATATTCTATTAGTATTGAGGCGTTAAGTTGGGATAAAGATGTAGGGTTCCAGTATACGCATACATAAACATATTCTGTATGGTGAGACAGAAGCAGGGATGTTACAAAAT
>JAFAQB010000244.1 GCA_019246625.1 Nitrososphaeraceae archaeon | reverse complement strand
CCATACGCTTCAACTTCCAAAACTCTTTGAAGAAGTTGTTTACTTGTCCTTCCCTAAGACCTAATTCGATTGCTACTTGTACAGCCTTCTTTCCTTCACTAAAGAGTTTGCAAGCCTGTGTAGCTTTTTCGTTTGAAGATTTTTTGTTGTTATCATCGTCTCTAGGACCAATACCAGCATAGTGATTATTAGCCTATGCTATTGCAAGATTGATGTTCTTTCTTCTTCCTCCTTCTTTTGATAGTAAGTTTAAATAAGTCAAGTTTATGGTATTGAACTAAATGAATTTGTCATTTTTTGTAATGGTGTTGCTAGGTTCAATTTTAATAGCTAGTTTTATGAGCCAGCTATCTTCAGCCCAAACTGCGGCTCAAATAGAAGCAAAAAATCTGGTGGCAGCACACAAGAATCTGCAAACAGGAAATACCACTGGAGCCATAAACAATATTCTATCAATATTAGACTGGGAATTTAAGGAGGTTCATCCACGTTTGGAACAACAATTTCAGGCGGCTAATACTACCGCCGCTCATACTTTCGCCGCTCATGCACATCATAGGTAATGCTAGTGTAAAATATAGTATCTGACAGCTACGCGAGCTTTGTTTGATAAAAGTAATACAAAATGTTATTATAAACAGTATCAACATGAAAGGCATTAGCCAAATCTTTGTCCGATTCTAATGTAATACTCTTAGTCAAGAACTAGTACACGCGATAAAAGAGATTATAATGGCTAATGAGTTATATAGTAAAATCTGAAAGGGTACTTTGCTTTGGATCTTGAATGCTATTACCATGTAAGTACGATTTGTCATATTCCTCATTCTTGTCCCTATCCTCATCCCCATTACTCCATTCGGCTTCTGGCAAACCAACCATCTTTCTGAATATATTGGCAGTTCTTGGACCAAAACTGCTAGTTCATTGAAAATATAGTTTGCAAACCCCTATCATCATGATTATCATAAGGAGGCTCCCTTATAGCAAAATTACCGTAAGGTATCTTAGACCTTTCCCTACTGCTTTTGATTTTACTACTCTGTTATTGTGTCATCCTAACTTTGGCATTCCATTAATTGGCAGTTGGTTTTATGAAAGGATGATGAGATAGAAAATGTTTGACTTTATTGGAGATTAACCTGCTGAGATATATACTTACTTAGAGACGTTATAACCTTAAAATATTCTCATTTGCGATTTTTGAGGGAAGTATATCATGAATCTCATGGAGGTAGAAGGAGTCAAACAAGCCGCTGAAAGCAAAGATGCATCTAAAAAGATAACTATAGGCCTATGGAAGTTTCAGATCCCAAGTCCAGAAAATCATCCCAGTTTTCAAGTAGATGTAACGATCGGTCCCGGTGAGGACTGGGTCTGTATAGGAGGTGGAGCAAGAGGAAACCCTCAACCTGGTAATTTTTTAACTATGTCTCGTCCTTCGCTAGACATCAACGGCAAGGAGGATTGGAAGGGCTGGACGGTTGCCACGAGGGATCATGAAGTTGCCGATCCGTGTAAACTGGTGGGCTTTGCACTTGGAATGAAGGTAGACGGTTTGAGTAGAGAAGAACTGATATCCAATCTCAAGATATTTACAGAGTTAGATGCTAACCCTATAAGCCACCCAGAACTCAGTTGTTATGTGGAGGATGGATTTTTACTCTTAGGAGGAGGATTTGAGGTACTTGATCAAGATGGAGGCGGAAATATGGCAACTGCTTCCTTTCCCAATTCAACTTATTCATGGATGGCACGTTCACGAGATGAGGATATTCCTACTCCTTCACGACTTAGAGTTTTTGCTATCGGGATCAGTCCTAATCTTATGAAGCCAAATCCGGCTGGTCCGCCAACCTCTATAGGAAACGTCGACACTACATTCACAAGTTCTGAATCACTGGCAGGTTGGGCATGTGTGGCCACTCGAAGACCTTCACCAGGGTATGCACTCTGCGGCGGTGGAGCGTGTGCTCATTTTGGTATGGTGCGTGGAGAAACCTTTGCCAACCTACAGGTTGATCGGAATGCACCCATGTTTATCTGGAGTTTAGAGCCTATGATAGCGGCCGAGCCCCCACCAACTGCACCGGACCAATCATTTACAGGAAATTCGTTTATACATAAGTGGTCCTGTGTGGGAACCATCACTGCCTATGCTATGGGAATTAAATTCAAATCTGCTGCTGAACCAGTGACATAATAAATTCAAGTTTAGGTGCAGACATTTATCTCTATCCTCATCCGTCTGTAACATATTCATTAACGATATCAGATAACATTTAACAAAGTTAATTCCTATACCTAGGCTGATACAATGGATATAGCGATGAAGATCTGAAAGGAGACCGATTATTGTAAAGAGTTTTGTAGTCCTGAAACAACATCTGCTTTATATTGTTAGCCAGGCTACTGACTTCTTTTATATTATTAAACTCATTTACTATATTAACTGCTATCCCTAGAGATTCTAATTCCTTTATCCACCAACCATACTTCCCATGATATTCTTTTCTAGTAGACGTATTTAGAGAATTAATCGAGATCATGTTATATAACTACAATAGGCTATCTGACTGCAATTGCAAATCTTCTTTTTTTCCTAACCTTTTGAATCTCGAATTTTATATGTACCTGTCTTTACCATATTAAGAAACTATCCTATATTATTATTGTCAGTAGCTGCTGCCATCCTTTTCTCTTCAGAAGCCTGTGTAGCTTTACAATACTTGGAAGATAGTATTTCTCATCTAGATAGATCTCATATAGCTCTTGTTGGCCAAGACAGTTGATACCATCAATGCTACCATGGTTCCACTTGTTACCATTGCTTACTTTTACCGAACTAGTACGGGCGATAAAAGAGATTGTAATAGCTAATGAGTTTATGTCATAAAATCTGAAATGGTTCTTTGATTTGGGTGGTCTTGAATACTGTCCAGTCCTAAAACAATTCCTTCATTCTTAAAGAAAAATGGCAAGAAGGAATAAAGCGTTATAGTCTTGTATATCAGTAATCGCTAGTCTAGTAATCATATAGATATATTATCCATGAAAATTCAAATACAAGTATCACAGTAGCGGTATCGCGAGTTGTATAGAACTAAAAGTATGACGTTGTCACTTGGATTATTATTGATAAGCATACTCACATTATCTTGCTTATCAACTAGTATTTTCAAACAACAAAACCAGGCATTAGCTCAATCATACGTACAGACATTAAAATACAGAAATTTAGTTATTGATCTAGGTAATGGAGTAAAGGTTAAAGCTCAGCTAACTTTTCCTGCTATAGGCAAAGGTCCATTTCCTGCTGTGCTATTGATTCATGGTTCTGGTGCACAAGACATGAACGAGACCCTGGCTAAAAATGCTAAACTATTTTGGCAAATAGCCCAATATCTATCTGAAAGAGGCTTTGCAGTACTTCGATTTGACAAAAGAGGTGTTGGTACAACTAGTTATACTATTTCCAATTCAAGTGTATGGGGAAATGCTACAGCCCCAATGATTTCATACATGATGCACAGAAAGCTTTGAATGTCCTTATACAACAGCCTGAAGTAGATCCTAAGAGGATAAGCATACTTGGTCGTAGTGAAGGTACACAATACGCTCCGAGTAGCAATAGATAATTCGACGAAAGTAAAGAACGTAATACTTATGGCCGCCTTAGCTCAGAACCCTGCAAAAGTAGTAGAGTACGCTACAGACGTATCCTTACCTTTACAGTACTCTATGCAAGTATTGGATAAAAATCACACTGGATTGATATCAATACAGCAAATAGCAAAGGCTCCTGTGTTATTGAGGTTCTATACATATTCCTGCTTCTCACGAGGAGATGCAAGCGCTTAATGTTTTTTCATTAGGACCGACATGGATAAGACTACATCCTGAATCAAGTCAAATTCCAGAAAATATAACATCCTTGCAACAACTGAAGCCTGGGCTTCCCCCTGAGGTAGCGAATGATCAGAATAACGTAGGAAAGCATTGGGAGGACAATCCAAACTGGAGTGGTACTTGTGGTGTGCTTGCGAAATTAGACAAGCCCACGTTGGTCATAACTGGAACTGAGGATAATTGGTACCAGCCGCATGTTAATTCTTTAAAGATTGCAGAAAAGATTCCAGGAGCTTGGCTTGTACAGATCAAAGATGCTAGTCATGCAGTAGTAAATCAATATCCTGCTGAAGTCGGTAAGATAATGAATACATTTCTATCCACTTCAGGCCAAAATAGCACAGCATAGGTCCACAGTAGCTATCTAGGATCCAGAGCCTGATGATGATACACAAGCGCGGATCAATCTCTATCTTTCAAGTCATAACATCACGGCTCCCTGTTCTGCATTTTTGATCACAAAGGCAGCTGTTAATACTATTATTATAGATAAACGAATACCATTTGGCTTTTACTAAGTATATGACAAGTAATAGCAGGCCTAATAAGTCACTTATTTAAAGATAGTAGTACTACTATGATTGAGTAACCAAGTTATAATATTGTTAACTGCTAATACTACTACTACATTTATCATCGGTTGGTGTTTTAAAATCGAACAGCTGTCTATTTATCGAGATTCTTTTACATACTAAACACATAGTATCAAGCGTATTACTATTTGACATTTCATCTTTGGCAGGTTTATCTATTGAACTTACGGTATAGTGCTATTATATTATCGCATATTCTACATTTGTATTCTCCTTTTTCGATAAGAATGACACCTTCTCCTAGCTTTTCGTTTGGGTTTTCAAACCTTATCAGTGGAGATCCAAGATATTCTTTACCACACTTCTTGCAAAAGTACCTCAAAAATCTATCTTCATTTAATCTGTCTACATTAGCTAAGAATATTTGAGGAATGCCTAAGCTGGCTCGGAGTTCTTCTTGTTCTGTTAGCTTGGCCAAAACATAACCTCCGGAGCCTAACAACTTCTTTTCCTCTAAATCTTCATTTTGTTGCACCAATGGAGGTCATATCTTCTACCAGGCCATTAGTTTTAGTTCTATCTATTTTTCTCTCTATGCTTAAAAACTTAAAACATTCATTAACCCTAGCGATCATGAGTATTCTAATAGCGACCTGGAGGAAGATGATTTGTACGCATTCTTAGAACAGAGATGGATAATTACCATCAATTTCAATAGTCAACGGCAGCTTGAAAGCAATATTAAACAAAGAATAAGTAGAAGTTTGGCACCATCAGTCCATCATCAATCTATACGCACACCATTATCGGAACAACAAGAACAGCAGCAACAGCAACAATCATTATCTGGTAAAAGTGGTGTGTTGAATAACTGAACTGCTTAAAGTAGATCCTATTTTGTTTGTGTTTGGTATTTGTGGCCTTTTTTACGTAGCAATAGGATGTCGTACTGGTATTGATAATGCAGATCCTGCATTATTCTCATTCAATTATGAGATTTAATTTTATTTCCTGTCCAGATTCTTAGCTTTATCTACTCGTAGAAGTGTTCAGTGTGTTGAAGCCACTCGGAACTAGGATGTTAAGACTACCATCTAGTTATTATTCCATCCACGAATTGTCGATGTCGAAGGTGGCAGCGCTATTCACTCTTTGGCTCATTAGACTTTGTGACAATCCTCTATTATATGCCAGACTTTACTTTTTGAAATTTCGTTTGAAAACGTAACGCATGTTTGTTGTTGAAGCTCTTTATATGAGGGGTGTTTTTGAAAACATTAAAGAGGTTAAACTGAAGAGTTATTGGGCTAAGAAAAAGGCTCTAACGAGTCAACCATGTTTGTATTATTTATGGGCTCTGTTAAGTTAACGATTATCCATTTCGCAACCACTGATTAATCTTACTAAATGTGAAGCCAGATCTATTATACATATATAATACAAATAGTACAATCCATTGGTGAACATGCGATAGATTGCAGCAATCGCTTTTTTTCAAAC
>JAFAQB010000086.1 GCA_019246625.1 Nitrososphaeraceae archaeon | reverse complement strand
CTGAGGTGATGGAGGAAGCTGAGATGGTAATCCAAGCTGAGTTGCTGGACCATGCTGAGGTGATGAAGGAAGCTGAGATGGTAATCCAAGCTGAGTTGCTGGACCATGCTGAGGTGATGAAGGAAGCTGAGATGGTAATCCAAGCTGAGTTGCTGGACCAAATGCTAAACCAAGCTGAGTATTATTTGATGAATCTGTCGGTGCAATTTGTGGAAATATTAAAGTTGTATTTGTAAGAACATATACTTGCTGAGGCTTCGAAGGCGAAGTTATATTTAGCAATTTTGAAGCAAGAATATATGGTAAAACTGGAGATTTATCCTTAGTTGCGTTTATGGCTGGGGGCTGGGCATATGCCAGAATGTGCATCTGAACAGCAAGGACAACTATGCTTAGAACAGAAAAAATAGTCAAAATTGAGGTGTTGCGATCCATATGGTTCGCAATCCCTTCTTGTTGATACTTTAAATAAAGATGGTTTAACAATAGTATAACTAATCTTAAAATGATTTTCGATTAATTCTTTTATATACAATTATATTCTTCGTAGTGTAGCGTTACAAGAATATAGTATTTATTCAGAACAAATCCCTAACTTATCTTTGTCCTTTAGGGACTAATTCTACTTATTTAAATATCTCTGGAAATTCGTGAGTTATAATATGTGTTCTTTTATGAAGATAATGAACAAGCTGAAAATATTCCTTATGCACTCCGTGCATGCTCCTTCTTTAAATATGCACGAAATACAGTAGACTTCTTGCGTAATTAGGACCCTGTATTTTTATAATCAATATTATATTGTTTCCCAATCTGCTCATTCGCTCATAACAAGTGATTTCTCACATTTTGATATGAAAATGGTTAGATTATTCAAAAATTTTTAGAATACCTAATTACGCAAGAGATCTAGTGTTCAACTTCCAATAACTGCTAATACAAATACGGTCTCCGGTTAGTATAGCGTCAGCGCAAAGAGAAGCTAATATTCAAAACAGATTAGTAAATGCGACTTACAGATCGTATATCATGTCTGGTAGTCATCTTAGAAAGGTAAGGTTGGTTTTGTGGTAGTGTATAGTAAGGTAAGCGGAGAAAGGCTGGACTACAATCACATGTGGGTGGTCTTTGGTAATAGATAAGGTTAATTACTAATCCTTACCATACCTAACCTAGTGACGACGATCAACTTACCTGCTTGTAAAAACAAGAGGGACAGAATACTTGAGTTAGCTTCAAATGGGAATCACTCCACCCAAGAAATCGCAGAAATTGTCGGTACAACAGTTGCAAATGTGTGGAAAGAAAAAAGTAAACTAAGATCTAGTGGAGCATTGGTAAAGCGAAGAAAAGTAGAGCAATCAACTAAAAAAATGAGCGATGAGATGATTATACTTTCAACAGATGAGATTCGAAAACGAGACAATACCCATTACGAACATATGAGTATAACACCACTCGATAACAACGGCTTGATGGAACTATATAAGGAGTTTAATAGCGGAAGAAAACCTTGTGATATTATAGCCGACCATGGTTTTCATCCAGAAGTTGTAGAAAAAGAATATAATAGATTTTTGCAGCTCAATGAAAGAGACCCGGATTCACTCCAGAAGGCTTACATCGCCAGTATAAGTAAATATCCAATAAAACCAATAGATGAATCAGAAGCACTATTTTCGAAGCATAAGAGAAACGGGTATCTTAATAATAACGACTTCATCAAACTATTAAAGTTAAAATCAGATTACGATCAGTATAATGGGATTTCCCGAATGGCATATACTGAAATAGTATCACCTTATGGCTATACTGCAATCAAATGTAAGAATTGCCACAGGCCTATTCCAGAAGTCATTGTGAACATTAATACAAACATTGGGAAAGAAGTTCTTGAATCTTACAAAACATCTTGCTACTCGTGTCAGCTAAAAGTCTAGATGATGACGCATAACCGAGGATAGATAGACACACCAACGCAGTGTTTTTATTTCTCTTTGGCATTATCAAGAAGGAACAGATAATAACAAGAAATCGCCTAATCACGCAACGTCAATGTCGTTACGTGTAAAATGGGGCCGTACAGAAATGTGCAAGCACCCTAATTGCGAGGATAAAAAGCAAGGAAACAAATCATCTCTTAATCTTGTCTGAAGCAATTTGCGATTGAGTGAAAGATGGTGACATAGGAAAAATGCAAACTATCTCAAGTTGAAATTCAACATATCATATTATATTTGTTCTCCGAAATTATTTTTTGGATGGCGCAGAAATTCGTAGCCTGTTTATATGTTATATGAATTACTTATGGACTGCAATAATAATAATAATAATAATAATAATAATAATAATAATAATAATAATAATAACAACGTCAAGCCGGCCAAGGCAAGCTAAAGCACAACCTCCTATTATCCCTATTTCTGAGACTGGCAGTGAAACGGGCCCTCTTGTTTGCATTAATCAGTAGGCCGCAACGAAAGAAAATCTCTTTATGATGGTTCAGTAGTCCTGTTCTGTTAGAGTAATATTCTATTAGTTCGCATTATTCTGAAGTTTACCAGTCCTGAAACAATGTCTGAAGCATGATGATCATATCTTCCACGTCTGTTCCTGAATTTAGTACCCATTATCCCAAACTTCTTTTATTTCTGCCTACTGTATGTTCAACTATTACCCTTAACTTGGGATGCTTTCGGTTGTATCTTTTTTCGTCATCTGAGAGTTCACTTTTCCTTTTCTTTCTAAATGGCAGTACAACATACTTTATTATAGTAGGAGGAAAGTCATTCTGAACTCCCAGGTAACCAAGGTGAGCGAAGAATATAGCTGTAAGCTTTCACTTACGCAAATGGTTTAGTGTCAAACACATGAAGCAGCTATATCTTTCGAAGCCACTTTTGTTGTTTCAGGCGAGACGAAGAGCCACAAGAGACTGCAAGATAGAGTCATATGGTAGCACCGCTTCAGATGATAGTATAAACTCTGCACAATGACTGGTGTGAGTATATCGCCTTCATGCCTCTATTCACAGGCCAGAAATACATAGAAAATATTTGTAAGACTAATACAGATGGTAATGACTTTTTCAATATCGACAAGAATATTTGGTCATTGTCTAGATAATGGTGAAGGTAAAGGAGGAGCAGGAGGAACACAAACGCAAGCACTCAAGTTCATTACTTTTGCTGAAAAGAGGTAAAGAGCTGCATCTGCATATACTATTAATCAACTATCAGTATAGCATCATTGATTGAGTTATCGTTATCCCAGGTTCTTAACCTTTTTCCTTTTGCTTCTGGTTATTGACAAAACATAGTCCAGAAATTTACT
>JAFAQB010000076.1 GCA_019246625.1 Nitrososphaeraceae archaeon | reverse complement strand
AAACAGAGCCAGAAGCAGCAGCTGCTCTTGTTGGATATGGATTGTAGTGGTAATTAGTATTAAAAGAATAACATATCTACTATAAGCATCGCAGCAGTTGACATTTTAGTTTAGTTTTCCTAATACTATGACTTTTTCGTAATAAAGAAGGAACAAAAAAGTCTTTTAACTGAGTGGCTTGAATTCCAAGTTTCTCTAAATCCTCCAATAGTTTGGCTTATCAGAGACGCTGCCCAGCATGGCATGCATGAAAGAACATGTGAAAACACAGGAAAATATGACTCAAATGCAAAGTAATCTTAGAGCAGTTATTCATACCTCCTGACTGAGCGGTTCCCATGTCGGGATATAGGATCTCACGCGATTCGGAATAGGATACCCAGGATTATCCGAAGAATTTAATAATCTCTATCTATACGATTGCATCAAAACCTAACACCTCTGAACCAACTGAGGAGTTTAAAAGGGAATTTGCAAAATGGCTAAGATGTTTGGGTGATTTAATAGTATATGTTAGAACTGAAGCGACTTTTTTCAATCCTATAATAGACTGGTTGGTTTACAATGTATATACACTCTATATTACTATTCAAGAGTAAAAATCTATCAGCAGAAGCTTGTTTGACAAAGCTCTATCTATAAAGCCAAAAGATATTCCGTTAATTGGCACTGGCAGCTATTGCTCTGGGAAAAATAATGATTTTATTGGATATTCCGTAAAGAAGTAAAACACTAGTGTTACTTATCATAGATAGCTTTTACTGGCATTAATTAACAACGCTTATGTATTCCAAAATTTAGAGCATTTGACCTAATTAGTTTGGGCACGCTGGCTATTATAGAATAAAGAATTAGTAGTAAAAATCCATAGTTGGCATGATGGACCTTGTAAACACAAGGACTTTTGTTACCTATGGAAAAGATAGATCTGGTCCATCAAAATATATACTATTAACTAATATTTAAGTAATACGCTCACTTTGTCTACACCTATTTAATACGAGAGTCTGGGTATCGCCAAATACTTAGAAGATGCATATAAGTTAGCAGTAATTCCTAGAAACCCATGATACAGAATTAATGGTACATATATTATCAAGTTCTAATCTGTACGATCGGCAAATTGTTTTGGCCATAGAAGTGTTGAGCATTGTGCTCTAATTTAATACAAGCTAATGTTGGAATATATCAAAGAATGATCTTCTGATATTATTACATACTACTATCACTCATTTACAGATTTCAGAATAAAGAAAGATAGGGCAGTACTTCAAAACCAAACATTTCAAACTGAACATTAGAAATATGTGGTTGGAAGGAAGAGTTAGAAAACTTATGCTAACTGCTATAGTTGTGTTCCACTATGTGTCATCAAAGCCATCACAATGGTCTTTTGATAATATATTATAGCAATGAATATGCAGTATATCTAAACGATCAACTAAACTACTAGATAAGAACCTCATTAGGAATCAGCAGGATAAAGAAAGAGCATACTGCTTAGATTTGTGCCACTCCTCCATCAATAAACAGTTCTATGCCAGTGATATAGCTGCTATCGTCTGATGAAAGAAATGAGACAGCTTTTGATACTTCATCAGGATCACCCATCCTACCTATGGGTATGGTTTCCACGACATTATTCTTGAATTGCTCATATTCTTTCTGGTACATAAATGGACTGAAGATCGGAGTATCTACAGAACCAGGACTAACGGCATTAACACGGATCTTCCTTTTCTTCAGTTCAATTGTCTAAGTACGGGCAAACGAACGCACTGCAGCCTTGCTCGCACTGTAAACGGTTAATCCTTCAGATGCTTTGGAAGTACCAATGGAAGCATTCAAAATGATAGAGCCACCATCTCGAAAAATTGGAAGCGCTTTTTGTACTGTAAATAGAACTCCTTTTACATTAACATCAAATTAATTATAAAAGTCATCTTGGGAAATCTCTACCAATGGAACATATCGTATAATACCTGCATTTGCAAATAGAATATCGAGTTGACCTTTCTTATCTTTCACAGTGCTAAACAATTTATCAAGATCTGCGAGATTCGATACGTCCCCCTCAATACCCACAATATTTTTACCTATGTCAGATAGGGCGAAATCAAGTTCCTTTTTATTACGATCTATTATGAAAACGTATGCTCCGTCTAATACGAACCTTTTTGACGATCTGTTTCAATAAATGTTGGCTTTACACCTTTCTTCAATTTCCCTTATCTTTTCTTGAGCCGGAATTGCATTATTTCAAAGAGTATCAAATAGAAAGCATTGTGCTTGTACAAGTGCTTTAGCATACGTGATTATTGCATGTGACAATGGTCGGTTCTCATGTGATACTGAATAAAGCAGACGCACTTTTCTATCAACTATACCAAAATTGCTTTTAACTCCTGGCAGATGTCTTACTTCACTATGTTCCATCAGTTTTTTTACATAAGAAATATTATTGGGAGTAACTTCTGTTATGGCTCTTAATCTTACACTTTCTTCTTTAGTTGAACGTGAAAATTGTGTATTGCATCATATTCAACATGCATAGCTACTTCACTATGGTCAATACATCCATCAAGTTTGTCTTTTATCCATGAATAAGCTTACACTACTCTTCTTTGGATATTATCATTGCCATATAATACCTCGGTTCTTTCAGGAGGAAGAGAGGAAGAAGAAGGAGTTTCATTCAAAAGAAATTGTCCATATATCTATGACACTTGTGATATTAAAGAATGTCAATACTGAATCCTGTTCTACCATACCTAGCCAACTATACACGAACTAACGCCAACAACTACTTCAACCATATCATTTCCATTCCCAAGCTACGACTTTATCAGTTCCATCTTTGTTGTATATTATATCTTTGTATACAGCTACGATATTACCAAGAAAAGCTAGCTTACCTGTTGCATTTGCATCGAAAAATGCTGCACCAGTAGCTGTTACTACTCCAATAGCATCAGAGTGTCCTATTTCTTCAAAAGTAGCAGATGCCTCTTCTTCTTTGCTACTATTGCTGCTACTCATTATATCTACCTGTCCTTTAGTATTGATAACTCCATTATTACTACCTCTTGATATAATCAAACCTTTACCGCTATCTGTATAATTTAGACCTCT
>JAFAQB010000316.1 GCA_019246625.1 Nitrososphaeraceae archaeon | reverse complement strand
GGAGCAGAAACACCAGCAAAGAACCCCTATGTAGCTGAAATGTACAAACTAGCTCTAGAAGGCAAGTTGTATAGCAGATCTATTCCATAAGGCAGCAACAAAAGTGATACCTCAATTGACCTAATCATAAAAGGCCACCATTTTTTTTATTTTTATTGCGCCTAAACCCTATATGTATAGAATCCAATTCCAGAAATACACAATTCCCTACTGGTTAGGTAGCAATGTTATTGTTTCGAAGTAACATTATCATCTTTTGCAATAAAACTATTCTTTTTATTCTCAACAAGTGGAATTACTTTTTCCATTATAACCTCCTCGAAATTTTTTAATTCAACTTCTAATGCTACAAGCAGAAAGTAATTATCATTTATTGGTATAGTTGCTCTATTCAGTTTTTCATATCGTCCAGCAGCATAAATTAGCTTACCTACTTTTGGCTCAAATTTCGTCCTCGTCTTCTGTCTAGTTACCGTAAGCGATGCATAATCTTCATTCTCTTCCTCAGTCAGAAAGGGCTTTAATCCTTCTCTGTGCTCGGTATTGAGAAGAACACCAAATTTATTAGCAATGCCTACCCATCGTATATTATTATCAAGATTTAGTATTTCTTTGCTAAATGCATAGAGAAACTCATAATCAATCATATGGAAGAGTATATAAGACCTGACTTTAAAAAGTATATTCCTTCACTCATTAACAAAACTTCTAATTTTTGCTGAAGAGGGAATTACCAAGCAAAAATTCATGCGATATAAGAAGCCAGTTGGACTCTGGATTTACTTCTACATAATGGTTTCATCTTGACTAGTTCATGTAATCGGTTCTACTCGTCGGAAGAAGTTTCTGAAGGATAAGAAGTAAAGCCAGTCCATGAGGACAAAATCAATAAATAAGCAGTGAATAAAATTTGCTCATCATGCATCTCTTGGAGGCCTAGCAAAAGCATTTTCGCCATTTGTATGATATTCTACTGATAGCCTGGGATCCTTTTGTCTACCTGTTAGTATGCCTACTACAACGTCATCTATGTATATGATCTCTTCGCTTCGAAGCTTTCGTATAGCAGCAGGAACTGCGCCGGATGCCATCTCGCAATCAAATCCGTTTAATCCTACCAAACTCATACCATCGCTCATATCTTTGTCATCAACTTCAACAACTATTCCGTTAGTAAAATCAAGTGCACGGAGCGCCTTTACAATGTTAGCTGGTTTGCCGATTTGAATGGCAGTGGCTCTTGTTTTCGGCCTAATGCCTTGCTTATCCTTAAATGCATAATAACGTTCGATCATTTCTAAATCAGGCTTACCATTATTCCATTTTAGTTCACAGCTCTCAAATAATCCATTAACAAGTTCATAAAATGTATTAGCGCCTACAGAGTTAACCGCAACGATTCGTGGAATTTTTGTTATCCATCCCCATTCATATAATTCCATTAAAGCCTTTCCGCAACTTGAAGTATTTCCTAACGCCCCCGCTGGATACACAATCCAGTCTGGTGGCTCCCAGTTCAGGTGTTCCATCACTCTATAAACTATTGTTTTTTGGCCTTCAATGCGAAAGGGGTTCACAGAATTCACTGTATACCCTCCGTTCTCCTTAGCTTTTTTTAGGGATATAGAGAGAGCATCGTCGAAATTACCATCAACTTGTATTACCTGAGCACCGAATTGAAATGCCTGACCGAGTTTTCCAGGGGCTATTTCTCCCTTTGGAATATAGACATCACACTCCATATTTTCATTCGCTGCATACATCGATGCAGATGCCGAAGTATTACCCGTGGAAGCACAGACCAGCCTTTTGACATTAAGCATCTTTGCATGTGTGAGAGCTGTAGACATTCCATTATCCTTGAAAGATCCGCTAGGATTGTATCCCTCTGGCTGTAACAGAAAGCCATCATGGTCCATATTTACATAATCAGCGACTTTACTCATTTTATAAGGCCTAGATAGCCTACCTTCTGAACCATCCAGAGATACCAAGACTTTTGCACATTCGTCAAAGTTCTCGGTATCTATTTCTAAAAAATTTATAAGATCGCGGAACCGCCAAACTCCGCTTTCATTATATATATTTCTACCGTGGTTTCTCCTTTCGTAAAATACGTCGACAAGAGTTCTTGGTTTGGGCTTTTTGTACATTACATCTAGCAGTGAACCACAACTGCACCTGTAAATGTCGTTATTTATCTCATAAGACAAACCACAAGAAGGATTAATACATTTTTTTGTAACTCCAGATATAGCCATCGTTATGTATAGATGATGACATTATTATTATTATTATTTAGACCTTATCGGAATCTTCTAAAATATTATCTTAGGATCTTTGCGGTGTTTTTTCATACATCTTGAGTAACTGTTGTATCACCCCATCCATGTCGTCCTCCCTGACCTCCGGAGAGACCGCATGTTTTAGAAGGTTATTAACAGTAGTGGATATTTCCGAGCTAACCTCATCGAAACTATCCATGTCGCTATAGTTCTGCTGATAAAGTCTCCTTAGCCTCATCGTATACATTTGAGTTTGTTCATTCATAGTTACATTGTACGGTCGATTATTCACCTTGATTTTTTCTTTTATCATTTAAATCTTTACCGGTACATGGTGTTTAAAAACTTGCCTCAATAGCATATTTGAGGTTCTCAATTGATATGATAATCTAGTAATCTCAATTGTAGTTCGATGGAGAGAAAAATATGTAACAAAGGACATATATATTGAGTATATTTGTCACAGAACTGCAAAGAACTCAAGTCACTCTTGAAGGCTAGTGTAGATAGAAACTACGCTGATGCTCTCTTGCTTTCTGGAGGACTCGACAGTAGCATTCTAGCCTACATTTTAAAACCATCATTATCCTTGACTATTTCGCTAGGTCAGAATGCTCCTGATGTAGAATATGCGAAAATAGTCGCGGGCATGTATACCAAGCGTCATAAATTGATTAAACTAAGCTACAAAAGCCTACTAAAAGTAATCGAAAAAGTAATCAGAATTTTTAAAACTTTTGACCCGATGGAAATCAGAAATTCAAGTGTATTACTATCAGGCATATCTGCAGCGCAAGATCATGGTATTCGGAAACTCATGACAGGTGATGGGGGAGATGAATTGTTTGCAGGTTACAATTATCTTAAACGCTATTACACGGATGTCTCATCTCTCGACTATCAATTGCATAAATTGTGGGATTCAATGCGCTTTTCTTCGTTAATAATAGGGAATGCTATAGGTGTAATGATCAAAACACCTTTTCTTGATAAAGAATTTCTTACTTATGCCAAATCTATCCATACCTGTGAAAAAATAGGCGAATATTCTGGACAAAGATGGGGCAAATTTATCTTAAGGAGGTGCTATGAGTCTGAACTTGGCAAAGAAATAGCATGGAGATCAAAATTAGCACAAGAACAGGGAGCTGGAATCACAAACATAAAAGGTTTCATTTCAAAGAATATGGATGACAGAGTGTTTCACCTGGGAATAAGGCAGGCGCGCTCTGACGGTGTAAGAATAAGAGATAAAGAACATCTTTATTACTATATTATATTCAGAAAGTTTTTTTCGGCTCCAAAAAATGAATCATGCCCCTATCGTCGATGCCCAGAATGCAATGGATGTTTTAATTCTATTACTCAATTTTGTCGTATCTGTGGAGCTTTTCCTGTAGTCTCTAAACCATAAGCACATTTAGTCGAATAGTATGTGATGACAGAAACCATCGCTCATTAGGGCTGGGTCGTCTGTATATGATAGTCCTCCGATTACGGTACCTCCAAAACCTGGTCCCATGTATAAGGTGCCGTCGACCTCTGACAGGGACTCTGCACAGCTATTTTTTAGAGTTCTGCTATTGCTTCAGCGGGACTCTATGCCACGAGTGGCGACCTATTATCATTAGCGTTAGGACTAGAGGAATTCTCCGTCGGTTATAGGGTAAAGTTACTATTTATTATTTTACAGGATATGTACGTCCAATTTTGTAAAATGGTCACAATACGATCACAGCTTTTCTTTACAAAATGCATAACTTCAATGTTGGGAAATATATCTATATACTATGGTAGAAAAAATAAGAATAATCAGTGCCACTAAACAAAACTTGTCCCAGCAAGCCCTTTAAAGAAACATACTAAGAAACAAAGGAAGAAAAGAGCCTATAAAGAACTCCCTGGAGAGTATTATATTATTAAAATCGAAAAGATATGGAAGAGTATGCTAAAAACAAACATAAAATATGCAAATTACCAAATGTAGATGGTAAAGAACGGATACGCGACTATCTCATTAACATAAAGACAAAAAGAGCGTATATGTGTCTTTGATGATAATCGTAAGGATGTCCTGAGGACTGGTATTATCGTTTCTAGGAATTTAAAGAAAAGGTGGTGGTGTTATAATTGTCGATTTTCATTGGTATAACACAGCATAAAGAAATCATGCCATGAAGATATCTTAGTCCTGACTACTTGTCGGCCAAGCAGGTTATAATAAAGTTATAAGGGCATTAGTCCAAAGCAAAAGAAATTATCATAGGTTGCTGGATTGCTTTTATCTATGTATTAGCTATGTATACTGAGATTTATTTAGATGATCGCTAGGCTTGATCCATGTTCAAATATTCGTCAAATACCGTCAAATGATGGTCAGATGGTCGTCGGGCAGAAAAAGAAGCTATGTAACCACAAGCATATTTAGCTGATTGCTGTCATATCATGGTCATACAATCGTCAGATGCAGTCATTTTAGAGTCATAATATTGTCAAATGCAAGTCATATCTTTGTCAAATCATCGTCAGATAGCATTTGTGCTTGATACTATCATGATATGACATACCCCGATGTACTGCCTTTATTTGTACTATGGCTAAAAAAAGATAGTAAAGCTCAAGCAAAGAATAGCTATACAGAATCATTAAATATGAAAATGTTCTATGAGAAATAGTTGGGCCAATCCTGCTATTATAAAGAATACGCTAAACAATGGAGCTCTATCAATTACATTTGATGCATATACAAGGTGCAATATTCCAGCTATCGCAGTAGCAGCTGCAATGTAATAATAAAAGCTTGTTACATAAAGGTAGATCCATCACACTACTGTACTACAACTTTTCCTTTCTGCCATGGACTACTGAGATGCTATTTTCTTTGCTATTGTTGACGCTGTATTTCTTGCAGATATTGTTATCCTCTCATTTATTATTCTAATAAGACCAATCGCAGTATTGGTGCTAGCATGCTCAGTTGCAATATCTAATTGACCTTGCTGCCACAAATCTCCAATCCTATACATTACAGGTTTTAACAGTTTATCATCAAATTCTGTCAAGCCAAACAGTTTGGAATATTTTTCGTAGATTTGCACGAGACCATTGACATTGCAATCAGTTAGCAGTGCAAACATTTCTTCTTGAATGTTGGAGATGAGTCTTCTCCTTTCCTCATGATAAGAGCTGAATGCCGACACTAGGTATGCATAATCAATTCCTTTACTTTCTTATTTCTAATATACACCATTTTGATCAGATTTTGGATGAGCAACCATGTCTGTATCAAATGTGTTTAGATATGATATTATTTTTGGATAACATAATACAGCGCTATGAGCGGCAGAATCTGTACCTATTCCATAACTAATAGTAGAATCTCCAACAAAAAACAGTCCTTTGACATATGGAACGTCATGGGGCATCTTTTGTTTCCAAACCAAACCAGGTTCTTTTACTACACTTTCTACAAGTTGCCAGGCCATCGGACGTTCCCAAATAAGAGACTGCCTAAAATGTGGATATATTTTCTCAAGATCTTTTTTCATTAATTCCGATATTCTTGCTATCTTATCTGACTTGGTAGCATCCTCATGGGATACAGGTGTGCCTGCCAAGACGAGATGCTCTCCTCTTGGAGACACAGATTCTGTTATATTGGAAATAAAAAATATTCCCTTTGCTGTAAATTCGCCTCCAACAGGAAAAACTACCTGTCTTTGTTCTTCTATCCTCTGAGACAAGGCAAAATGCACCTCTATTACAGAAGTTGTCTTGTTAAGTCTGTTTACCCTGCTAACAAATTCCTCACCGAATACTCCTTTTTCAAATAGCTCATTTATAGCAAAGTATGCAGGATATGATACTATTACACAATTACTTTCAATAAACCGTCCATCAAATTTCACAACTCCTTTGACAGCACCATCTTCAACAATTACTTTTTTGATAGCACAATTCAGAAGGATTTTGTTTCTTGTAGACATCGTTGTAATGTCATCATTATTATTATTGTCGTTGTTTTGTCCTGTCTGTTCAATATATTGGGCAAGGATTTTGGCAATGATGTCATAGCCACCATCTTGTGGGTATCCAAACTCACTTGTGCCGCCTCTAAATGGATTAGCTCTTATAATCGTGCGAGCAAATTCGCCTAAAGAAATATGTTCTGGAACATCAGCAAAAGCAAGCATACATATAGCATCAAAAAACGATTTTGTGTTTTCATCTAGATCCTTTATAGCATGCGTTAGGGATATTGTATCCCATCTTTCTGTTTTCTTGATTGATGTAAATGCTAAAGGTAAGAGGATCTTGAGCAAATTTATCCTACTACGAAATGGAATTATAGAAAGACCAAATATTATATCACTTATTCCCGTTGGATATTTAGAGAAGTTATTTGAACTACTTCCATTACCATTTTTATTATCATTGCTATAAAATTCAATATTTTTTACCTTAGATAATTTTAGTCTATTTTCAATGCCAACTTTCCTTAAAACTGTGTAGATAGCAGACTTTCTATAAAATGGCATTATATGAAAACCATTATCAAGTATATGATTTCTAAACATTATAGAGGAGGTTCTACCTCCGACTTTGACTGACTTATCAAATATCGTAACAGAAATTCCGCTTTTCACTAGTAGAGTGGCAATACAAAGACCTCCTATTCCTGCTCCTATTACCACTGCTACTGCGGATTCTCTTTGATTCAAGTTCTCCAATTTTTCATAGGAAACCAATATACCATTAAAAAGCTATTGCTGAACTATCATTCTAGTGCCTAACTTTGTTAAATGATCAAGAATTAAAGCCAATTCTTATTTGTATTATTGCTACTGACAGTGCTTGCTTGTCCTTGGGATAAGACCTAATACAGTGATAGCTGTGACCCTAACATCATGATAGTTATTATAAAGACTGCCTACAAAAGACCACATATTCTGATAGCCCTAAACATTATTTTCATATCAGAAACACATCACATCAATTGTTATAAATGAAGTTCTATAGTAGCAAATCAGTGTTTAGAGCTGTTTCGTTCCTCTTTTCTATCATTAGGGCTAGTGCGACATGACAAATAATTTGGCTATGGTGATTCTGATAAAGTAATATATTCAAGGATAAATGCCTTATTTCTGTTTATTGTATAAACTGGCGGTCTGCTGGGTTTAACCAACTAGCGCATATTCTTATTGAAAAATATGAGCTATGCACGCACGATGTCTAAAAATCAAAGCTTAGTATGCATTTGAGCCTTTTTTATAGTTTATCATGCTCTTATTGCACCTATCGTTAGCCCCTTAATCATTTGTTTTTGGAAAGATAGCATTAAAACCAGTACAGGAATAATAGCAAGAGTTATGCCAGCAGTTAGGTAGCCCCATTGAATTCTGTATATTGAAATAAACTGATATAGCGCAACTTGAAATACAACCGAGTCAGGTCTGTTTGCTAAAACTATAGGAAGGATAAATTCATTCCAAGAAAATCTAAATGACAGAACCGCAGCTATGGCAAAACCGGGGATCGATAATGGTATTGTAATTCGCTTTAATACCCCTAATCTAGAACATCCATCAATTAAAGCAGCATCTTCTAGTTCTCTTGGTATGGTTTCAAAGTAATTTTTTAGCAAAAGTATGTTTAATGGTATAATCAATATTTGGAACGTAAGTACTAGGGCTATAGGTGAATTGAGCAGGCCTATATTAGATAACATAGTATACAATGGTACTATGTTTATAACAACAGGTATCATAAAGAGCCCCAATATTATACTCATAATCAGATTTTTACCCTTAAATTCAAACCTTGCAAATGCATATCCACCTAGAGCGCTCACCACAACACTTAAAGCTGTACTGCCCACGCTAACTGCAAAACTATTGAGAAGACTACGCACAAGACCAGGATCAGTTAGCACAAAAACATAATTGCTAAATGTTGTATTCTCTGGTAGAAATTTAGGTGGAAAGTTGATAGCTTCTTCATTTGGCTTAAATGATGTTGAAAGCACCCAAGCAAGAGGAAACAATGTTATGAATAAGAATATAACAATTAATGCGTAGATTAAAGTTCGCTCTGTAAAGAATCTAATATTATTGATGGTAGCAGTATCCATGTCAAAAGTATTTATCTTCTTCTTTTGCAAATTTTTCTACCTTCGAAGAAGTTTAATGTAACTAAACGCTACAACTAGATTTATAACAACAAGGATCAGTCCTGCAGCTGCGCCTTTGGAAAGCAGACCGAATTCAAATGCTTGTCTGTACATATAAAGTGATGCAGTTGTACTAGCAAACAGTGGACCACCTCCAGTCATAACTAGCTGGAGATCAAAGAAATTAACAGACCACATTGTTATTAGTACAAGATTAATTACTATAAAGGGCTTAAGTATAGGAAGCGTTATGTGTAAAAAAGTCTTCATTTTAGACGCCCCATCTATTATCGCTGCTTCGTATATAGTCGGATTTATTGAAAATGAACCTGCAGTTAAGAATAAGATGGTAAATGGTGTACCATACCACATATTTGCAATTACCATTGACCATACTACCATATTTGGATCTGAAAGCCAATTAATTGGTTGTAAACCTATCTTGTCAAATAGATAATTTAATATGCCAAAATTTTCATCGAAAATGAATTTGAATGAAAATGCAGCTATGACTGCAGAAATTGTCCATGGTATAATAAATAATGCACGCAATACTCCAGCCGCTCTTACTTTCTGATTTAATAAAGTTGAAATGAGCAAGCCTACACCAAATTGTAGGGCAACTGATCCAGCGACAAACAGAAGTGTGACTTTAAGTGAGGTCTGAAAATTAGGGTCCTCGATTAGGTCAAGAAAGTTCTGCCAACCGATATATCTCCATCCCTTAATAAGGGTAATTAGAGACACATCATGTAATGAAATATACACATTCCAAAAAAGTGGAAATATTAGAAAAACAAGTAGTATTACAAACGCAGGAGTAAGAAATAGATATGGTTCTGCCTTTCCAAATATACTCTTGGACAACATTCTCTATAGGATTTAAATTATCACTTTCTGTTAACTATTAGTTGTTAATTGTTAATTGATTACCAACCCAAAACCTTTGCTGACTTTGCGGCAGCTTCATCTAGTGCTTGTTTAGGATCTTTCATACCATAATACACCTGATCTATAGCCTGTTTTATATTATCAGCTATCTGCGGGTATTCTGGTATATTAGGTCTACCATGTCCTATCGGAATCATAGATATCATTTCTTTATAATATGGTATAGTAGAGTTCAAATTTGCTGCATAAGGTCCTTCACCAATAGGTTTCTGAGTTGGAAGGTATCCTTCTTTTTGCAGCATAGGTGTCAACACTTGTGGGTCTACCATAGTTGTAACTAACTCCCATGCCAGATCTTTATTTTGTGAAGTTTCAGGGATGCCAAGAATCCATCCACCCATCATTGTTGCGCTCTTAGAACCGATATTTTGTACTGGAAACATAGGCAACATTCCTATTTTCTGATTAAGAGTGGCCCACTGTTCGTGAGGAAATGTACCAAGAAGCCATGATCCTTCTAACATAACAGCAAACTTTCTATCAGCAAACTCTTGTCCCCAAAAGTGATTTATTTGAGGTTTTATTCCTGCATCAACCTGCTGTTTAAGAAATCCTAATGCTTTAATTCCCGCAGTGCTATTGAATGCTGGAAACCAGTATGTTCCCTTAGTTGGATGACCATTCTTTTGTTTAAGTATGTCGCCTCCTTGCATCCAAAGATAAGGATACCACATATCAGGTGATTGGCTCGCGCCCACTAGATGCATGCCCTGTATTCCTTGGTCCCTTAACACATTGTTAAGCTGCTTTGCATCCGCAATATATCCGTTCCATGTTTTCAACGAGTCTGGATTTATACCTCCTTTACCTAGTAGGTCTTTCCAATACCACATAGCCCTTATATCAGTCCAAGCCCAGATACCATACAATTTACCATTGTATTTGCCGCCATCCCAATTTGTTTGATACCAGTCCTTTTCTCTTCCCCATGACTTTGCCCGATCTGATAGATCACTCAAAAATCCTCCTTGAGCAAATTCCCCAAGCCATATTTGATCTAAAGATACAAGATCAATCGGAGTTCGACCTGCCATTGCTGTTAAAATTTGTGTCCTAGTAGCATCATATGGCAAAACTCTATAGTCGACTTTAATATCCATATCAGGATGTTTTTCATTCAATTTTTGTTGCGCACTCTTAAAGAGAATATCCCATCTGTCCTTTGGTTCTGCTACTATTGCAGTGAGAGTAACTTGTTTCTTTTGAGCTGAGATCGGATTTATAAAACCATATCCAATTGAAAGGATTAAAGATATGGCTATAATAATACTGGTAAACGCAATGATCTTTTTTACATTCATAACGGAACTTATATGACATTATGGTTTTTAAAAGTTAGTATCATCATCATGACATAATAATTTTAAAGGAATTTGTCATAAGAAGATTAATATTTTTCTCAAGATCGCAGTAAGCAGCAAAAGTTTGTTATGAATCTTAGGATTGAAAACTTGACAAGGAACTATGGCAGTGTAAAAGCGCTTGATAATTTTTCCCTAGAGGTCAAGTCTGGTGAATTTATGGCCTTGTTAGGACCCTCCGGATGTGGAAAGACTACTGTTGTGAGATGTATTGCAGGTCTAATCAATCCTAGTGTTGGTCAAATATATATCGGAGATCAGTTAGTTAACCAGCTGCCACCAAAGGATCGTGATGTAGCAATGGTATTCCAGAACTATGCCCTTTATCCTCACATGAGTGTGTATGATAATATCGCATTTCCATTAAAAATGAGAAAAATCCCAAAGCAGCAAATAAAAGATAAGGTTAAAAATATATCACAACTACTAGAGATAGAAAGCTTTCTTAGCAGAAAACCAAAAGAGCTTAGTGGCGGTCAAATGCAAAGAGTAGCATTGGGTAGGGCCTTGGTAAGAGAACCAAAAATCTTCCTCATGGACGAGCCGCTAAGCAACTTGGATGCTAAATTACGTACATATATGAGAGCTGAAATTAAGAAGTTGCAAAAGAAGATCAGTATAACTACGCTCTATATTACACATGATCAGTTAGAAGCGATTAGCATGGCAGACAGGATTGCTGTGATGAACAGCGGTTTAGTTCAGCAGATAGGGACCGCAGAGAAGATATATAGGGAGCCTGCAAACACATTTGTAGCCGATTTTGTAGGAAGTCCATCAATGAATTTCCTCAAACTGAGTATAATTGAAAGCGATTATTATAATGATAATGTTGCAATTGAGTCAAATGGTAGGGATCTACAGATCCCAATTAACAAGTTGCCATTTAAATTACCTGTTGAAAAAAATATAATAATCGGCATAAGGCCAAGAGACATTCTATTTTTAACTAACGAAGATTTCAATGGGATCAAAGTAAAAGGAAAAATATCATTTACAGAGTTATTAGGAGATGATTCCTTAGTAGAAATAAAAATAGGCATCGATGAATCGATAAAAGTTACAACCACTGATATTAGCCTTGATTTTACTATTGGAAAGGACGTTACAGTTGGAATGCCATATGACAAGATTCATTTCTTTGAGCCAAGGACAGGGAATAGGTTAGTAGGATTACAAAGTATAGATAGATAATTTTCAGAATGAAATTTTGATGATAGCTTACCAATTAGAATTATCTAATAATAAGTTCGGCATTGAGGAGATCAAAACCCAAGAAGAATAGGATATGATCACAATTTTAATATTTTGATCTCTTTTGGGACAATCCTGTAATCGAGATTCCTTTACCTCCTGTTGCCAGTTATGAATGAGTAACTTCAACCGTTTTCACTTCATGGCTAATAGAAGACCGCAGATTGTTTTTTAGGTTAGCATCACACTAACTACAGAAATATCAACAATATGTACTTCAAATC
>JAFAQB010000305.1 GCA_019246625.1 Nitrososphaeraceae archaeon | reverse complement strand
CCGCATCTGATTCATGGCGATAAGCATCATTCAAAATCTTGTCGCTAGATATTATGCCCACTATAATTGGACAACGTATTTCCAAGCTAAAAGATTAATGAACAACATTACTTGACCGTCTACGTAATTATGTTAGTTAGCATAGTTACGCTTTCTTGTTCTTCTATGAACATTATTCTTCCTGAATCAAATAAATTTCTATTTGCCTAGAAATGGATTATGTTTTATAATGCTGCTCTGGGTACAATGCAAGGCAGTGTACTCACGTGCTTTAATCTTTCAAACAATAGCACTGCCAATAGTTTATGATGATCTTAGGTTTATGAGTAGTATCTATCTCATGACATGATCTGGCATCTATCTGTCTATTTCCCCTTCGATCCCAATTTTCCCAATTGTGCGAGCAAGGCAGATAATTGAATTTCTGGATGTGCACCTACCGCCAACCTATAATCAAACTCTGCCATCAGTGCTGCCAATTCATCTAAATGCTCTAACTTCATATCGTATAATTCTTGGTTGGCATATTTGAGAAAATCAGTTTCTGACATTCCGTATACGTTTGTTAATTCGAGCAATTTGATTCTGGCATCATTGAACTTTCCTGCAATGGCGGATCTGATAATTTCTCCAACTTTAGTTTTACCCGAAAGTCCTATTGACGCAATAACATTGGCAATTGAAACAGATCCCATTCCAGCTGATGCTTGAAGAATGTTGATTGAATGGCGCAAATCTCCAGAAGTAGCAGCATAAATCTGTGAGAGTGCTTTCTCCTCGTATTTTACTCCTTCTTTTTCGCAAATCATTTTTAGGTAACCTATTACATCTTCCTTCGCTAACCTCATAAAGCGGAATACAACGCACCTGCTTTGAATTGGCTCAATAATTTGGGATAGATAATTGCAGATTATTATGAAGCGTGTTGTTTTTGAGCTATCTTCAATGATTCTTCTCAGTGCGGTCTGAGCTTCAGATGTCATTTCATCAGCCTCATCAAGGATGATTATTCTAAAAGATACATTATCATTAGTGTCGGTCGCAAGCTTCATCACAGATGCAAATTCTTTCACTCGTTCACGAACCATTTTAATTCCTCTTTCGTCAGATGCATTTAGTTCAAGAGTGTTTCTCTGCCAATCTTCCCCAAGTAGTTCTCTTGCAATACACAGAGCAGTAGTAGTCTTGCCTACCCCGGCAGGCCCTGCAAACAAAAGATGAGGAATCTCATATGGATTCTTAATAAGGTTTTTCAATCCGTTGACAATTTCCTTTTGATTGATGACTTGTTCTAGTTTTATAGGCCGGTATTTTTCAACCCACATCAAATTTGAAAGGATCTTATTTGTTGTAGACATGGTGTAGTTTACCCCCGATGTATGTTTTAACAGGATTAATAACTTAACTGATTAACACCTCAAGCCTAGTTTAAGATAGTATTCTTTGAATGAATGAATTGCACTGTCATTGAGAATTTGATAGTTGTCAGGAATCTACTGTATATCTATCTATATCAAAGTCTCAAAGTGTTGATATTGCAATAAAAGCCCATGGTGTGAATATTTACAAATTTTAAAAATGCAAAGAAAAAACGTATGATTTAGCTCTAAACGTATTTCTTGAGAAATGCCAACGTCTTCTGCCAGGCATCAGCAGTTTGTTTCGGAGCGTAGTTAGCACCAGAAGGATTTGCAAAAGCATGTCCTAATCCCTTGTATATGTGAATTTGGTTTGTAATTCCGTCAGCATCCAATGCTGCTTTGAACACATTTATTTGCTGTAGCGGAATAGCTTGGTCATGGTCCCTAAATATTCCTAAAACAGGCCACTTTATCTTTGAGAGATCTTGTTTGTCTGTAACCAAAGGAGTTCCATAATATAATATGGTAGCAACAAGTGGGTGTTGTTCACTATGCAAAGCGAGTTGCAGTGATTGTCCGCCGCCAAAACACCAGCCAATAGAAGCTACTTTAGAACTATCAACGAATGGAAGAGAACTTACATATTTCACTGCTGCCTGTAGGTTTGATATAGCTTCTTGAGGATTACCTCTAACTGATTTTACTAGTTGAATAGCTTGACTTGGGTCATTGGTTGACACGCCTTTAAATAAATCCGCAGCTAGTATGACATAGCCGGCTTGTTTAGCAAGATTGTTTGCCATGCTTCTTATATTGTCATTTATGCCCCGATTCTCATGAATCATTATTACAGCTGGAAGTTTCTTGCCAGTAGCACCAGTGGTAGTAGTAGAGATAGCAGTAGTAGTGGTAGTAGAAGGATACACCAAATAGCCAGAAGCACCATCAAAGTATTTGACATCTTTTTTAATTTCTAGTCCTTCGTTAGTGATAGTAGTTATTGTTGCTGCATTTCCAGTGTTAGCTGCCAATGCATGAGAAGCAAGCGCAGCAGCGTTTGTTTGGGCATAGACAGTGGGGTTTGCTTTATAGAGGATATTTGTTGCCGACAAGACCAGAGACCATAATAAGGAAGGTAAAAGGGACGAGCAGATTAATCCTTTTACTCATTGTTATATTTACTAATTTCAACATATTATATTTTGTTGTAATGCTAGAAACTGCATTGCTCAACAATCAATGATCCAACATGCTACAGAAAAAGTATAAGTAAAATGTCTATCTAAGGACAAACAAAATGATGAGATTTTGGAGTCAATGCCACGTATGTCTCTTATGCTGCATTCATGTCAATTAGTGTTCGGATGCTCTTCAATCAATCAATCAATCAATCAATCTCGAATTCACAAATTAACTGCTACTAATTGAGCTTGCCATAAAGTTGAAAAAATCAGATTCGACCAACCTACCTAATGATCTAATATTATCAAAGCGCCTTAAACTGGTCGCTCCATTTCAGATAACCTCGTATCATATCTGTACTAACGCTTGGTTTTCTCATCTTGAAAATCTCTTTAAAGTCAGCTACGGTAATAGACCTTGGATTGGATTCTGCCTCCAGTGCCCTTCCACTTTCAAACAATTCATTAACAACTCTAAGTTGAGCTGACTGGCATATATCTTTGATGTCACTTGCACTATACCCTTCTGCCAGCTTAGCAAGATCTTCAGACTTCAATGATTTTTCTTTTTTCAATGGTGCAGTATACTGATAGAATAAATTAGTTCTTGAAGCATGATCAGGAAGTGTGACATAAATTCTCTTTTGAAATCTTCTGAGAAATCCAGATTCCAATGTCCAAGGCTTATTTGTGGCACCTATGATATAAAGCTGTGATCCCTTCGATTTTACACTAATTCCATCCATTTCAGTCAAAAATTGATTCTTTACTCGTACCTCCCCTCCAACTTCGCTACTCCTGGTACCTAAAAACGAATCGATCTCATCTATGAAAAGCAATACCGGAGCATTTTCATTTTCATTTTGTTTACGCGCCATAGAAAATAATTTCGAAACATTCTTCTCCGCTTCGCCTAGCCACTTGCTCATCATAGAAGCTGCATCAACATTGATAAAGTAACCATCAATTTCCGCTGCAGCGGCTGCTGCAAGTAAAGTTTTACCACATCCAGGTGGGCCATAAAGTAAGATGCCTTTCGGCCAGCCAAGAGGAAACAAATCCGCTCTTTTTGTTGGATATACTATGGATTCTCTTATTGCACGTTTTGCATCCTCTAGTCCAATAACTTCATCCCAAGAGACTTTAGGTTTCTCTTTCATTACAAGATCATCAAAATCAGACTTCTCTGTTTCATTATTCTCATTACTTCGTTTTGAGACTCCAAAATGCTCTGTTTTACCATTACCAGAAACTGTTTGAGATTTTTTAGGTGAGTCTTTAATCACAGGTGTTACTCCTACTTCATCGTCCAGGCCGTGTGACATTTGTAGTGCTTTGATTCTATTTTGATAGGCATTAGCCCTTTCCATATAGACCTTGTTTAATTTGTATTCAGGATAGATTTGAACTAATTTAGCGAGTGCCTCTATGGCGCTCTGATATGATTTTATAGCCATGCCGCGAGATCCTTGGGAATCTAATCTGATTGCCTCAGCGGCATATTTGCTAGCACTATTCTCTAATTCCTGTGGAGCTAAACTCATAATGATTTTACCGTTCAATTCAACATTTGATACAGGTTTGAATTACTACGGTGTAAAGCTATATTGTGTAAGAAACAAAATAATTTGGACTAAATCCCAAGGTCAATTTAATTGCCTGGAGTTTCATATCTTTAACTTTAATTTTACACCCACAGCCACATCATCTATAAAACAGTGTAGTTATTATCTATGATCATAATCAGTTTGTTCTCCTAAATGAGTACAATATATGTCCCGGTACAGCAGTGATGCACCTAAATTTTTCCATATTATAGTAAAGACATAAAAATAAAAGCTAAAAACATCATAGATAGTCTTAAAATACAGACAATAGAAAACCGTCATCTCAATCTTTTGTGGCTGCGGTAGATTCAAAGTCGAGTAAATCAGGAAATTCTTCTTTGATTTTTTGCTCTGCAATGAGCGACGCCTCCCTAATCAGATATGACGCCTTCTCATTTGCGATTTCAAAGTTTATTATGTAGCTTCCAATTTGACCTGCATCTACGAGAATTCCTCCAATTAGATCAGAAATGGAACCAATCTCATATTTCGATTCAGGCATATATGAAATTAAAGAAGATCGCACATTCTTTACAAGAGCGATCCCAGGACTCAAGATAGATACTAGATCTACGATACTAGATACTGTACTCAATTTGACGTTTAAACTCTCAAAAACTACTTTTGATAAACTTACTATCTTGATGAGTTTCGTTATCTGCACTAAATTTGATAAAGATATTCTTGAACTTAGAGTATTGTTATCTTTGACTGAAGACAACACGCTTCGAAATATCTCATAATCTTTTATTTTGATTTCATTTAAAATGGTATCAAGCTTCGAAACCTGAGAGTTTATTTGATCCATGACTGCATCAACTCTCGGCTTTAGAGGGATACTATATTTGATTGAGATGTCGATATTACTGTTAGCTCTATTTTTATCCTCTAATGTCTGCTCCGATTTTACCCATTTTGATTTAACGTGCATTTCTACATATACCTTTTTTGTACAATATCCTTCAAACTTAATACTACATATGTGCTAAATTATTTTGTAACTACAGTAACAGTTGTTCATAGTAACAGCTTAGTATTTTTTTGAATTTTGGCCCAATCTATTTGACTATTACCTTTACTTCTTATGAAAATCACTATCAATACTTTCGATGCGCACTATACATAACAACAATAGCGAACTTGTTGTAAGTTTAGAAGAATTTGGTTTATCAAAATATGAGGCAAAAGCTTACCTTACGATGATTGGCAAAGGTTCACTTGCTGCAAGTGAAATAGCATACTATTCAAATTTGCCTCGTACAAAAATGTACCCTACATTAAAGAAATTAGAAAAGAAGAAGTTGTCTGTAATTTGTCGACAAAAGCCACTCATTTGTAGCGCCATTGCTCCTCAAGAAGCGTTCGGCGAGATAGTAGAGCTTCATGAAAGAAGATCAAAGAACATGAAAAAAATTGTAGATATATTACAGAAGATAAATGATGAAGTGCAAAACCCCACAGGTTCTGAAGAAAGAAGGTATTGCATTCTTGATCCAAAATCTGCGTTAGAAAAAGTCAGCAGCCTTATTGCAAGCTCCAAATCTTCCATAAATGCAATACTTGACGTTTGGGGTCTAAGACTAATTTCTCAGTGTAAGACATCTCTCCTCAGAGCAATTGATAATAGAATAAAAATTAGATTGATAATAGCAAATCAATGTATTGGAAATGAAAGCCTTCTTACATTGCCTGAAGGAATTCATTTAAAAATTGGAGATGTTTTCTCTAATACTATAATTATTGACACGAATAGCATGGTATCGATTGATAGTAGCAATGGAAAAGCAGCAGTATTTACATCCATTGATATTTTTGGATTATCGCAATTAAGAAATTTCGAGGATAGATGGAATAATGCAATAGAAATAAACCATCCAGTTAATACCGATCCAGATATCATAGCGAAGGCCATTCAGTTAACAAAGGCAATCGAAAATGGCTTATCTTCTCACCTCTTTGTACATTTTATTAATGCTGGCGATGATTCCCCTGGAATATTCGTCAAATCAATAGAAAAATGCGGCATAAAAATATCAGATAATCACGTCCACAAAGTACTAAATATAATTGATTTTGCTTTGAGGATGCAATTTTCGGGAAGTTTGAAACATGACAAAAACAGCAATACAATCATCATTCAATCTAAACCGGAGAGTAAACCTGTTTTGCCATGGGCAATTTTGCTAACTTTATACCTAAAATACATAGGTAACGAGTCAAAGATAATTCAAAGTTCTAAGCAAGGTTCATGTGCTCAAATCATCTACATTAAACTGTCAAAACCTATCCCCTGATTACATCAAATGGCTTAATTGCTTCGGATAAATATTCTACCAAGTCAGATGCCGAGATATGTAAGCCCATTTTACTATATACCAAATTTCCAGCAACGCCGTTGAAGTACACGCCTAAAATAGAAGCATCAAATGGCTTTAACTTGGTTAGGAAACCGGCTGTCAAACCTGATAATACATCTCCAGTTCCTCCTACAGTCATCGCACAGTTATGCACTTTATTTATAACAACATACTGACCATCAGAAATTACGTCAATCCAGCCTTTGAGAACTATTGTAATGCCATATTGTTTTGCAAGTCTATTTACATTCGAAATCCGTTCCTCTTCAGTTGTGCCAGCATCCTCCCCAGAAAAGATTCTTTTATACTCGCCTGCATGTGGTGTAATGATTGTATCAGTACTTGAAATTTCTTTTAAAACATCTGGTATAAGAGCCGAAGCATCCAATAATAACCTAGTTCCATCGCTTTTTAGCTGTTTTACAAGAGCAATCAAGGCATCAGGTTTTGATATACTCATGCCCATACCTATAGCAGCGCTATCAGCTCTCTTTGGAAGCATTGCCATAAGCCTATTTGCTGATCCTGTTGTCAATTTATCATCAGGTAGTGGTAATGCTATGATATTTGGAGAAGCAGATCGCGTGACTATAATATTTGATCTCGGAACTGCAGTATATACAAGATCTGTACCTGACCTCAGAGCAGCCAGAGAGGCAAGTATAGGTGCTCCATGGTATATTCTACTTCCACCAACGACGAGAACTGTACCGTTGTCACCTTTTTTAGAAGATTCCAAACGCGGGACTATGATTTTTTTTATGAGATTGGTCGTTATTGGAATTTTTTTTGACATGCTAAGCACTTTTTCTCCTTCTTGTCAGAAAATATACTAATACATTAAGTTATAGATTGTTAACAGCACAGGCCACCAATTGTTTTGTTCTTTTTTTATACAAAGTACCTAACCGATAGAATTGAACATTGGGATTGATTTCCATAAATACCATGTCGCAACACTTCTATAGGGTTTCCATGGCTGAGATATTGCTAGCATTTCCGACTGCTTTGGAAGATCTGGAAGAGAATATATTTTCTGCATAGCTTTTCTTACACCTAGATCTGTAACTGGTAAGACATCTAGCCGCCCAAGGCAAAATATCAAAAACATTTCCGCTGTCCATCTTCCAATTCCTTTTATTTGCATCAATTGAACAATAATTTCTTCATCTTTCATCTCAGACAACATTACAAGGTCAAGTTTTCTCTCAGTTACTCTTGCAGAAAGATCTTTTATGTATTGTACCTTTTTAGTTGATAGTCCAATTAATGATTTTAATACTGAATCAGGAGTTGAAAGTATCTGCTCCGGTAAAGGCGGAGAATCATTGTAATATTTTATAAACCTGCCATAAATAACGCTAGCAACCCTTCTAGCAAGCTGCTGATAGATTATTGACTCTACCAAGGACTGAAATGGATCTTTGTGTATTTTGATTGAATACTCTCCAACTGTTCTAATTATCCCTCCTAGACATGGATCAGATTGCGAGAGATATTTGATAATAACGTCTCCTTCTTCTTCTTCAACACTCACGATAGTGCTGCGAATATCATTGTACTTTAAAATTGCTCTGAATATAGGATCAGCCCTAAATTAGCAGTATTAGCAAATAAGGATGTAGGCACAGCAGAATGGTTACCATTGCTTATCATATTAGAGGGCGACTTTGGGAATTAGGGCAATGGTTGAATACGGCAAGAAAGAATTAACACCATGCAGACGAAAGCTTTGGTCCTGATCATCATAAAGTAAGCAAGAAAAGATTGTCTTTGTGTTTAAAAATTGAATTGCAGATTTTCTTTTCTTCTCATGGAGAGAACACATCCAAAGATTAACTTACTAATTGCTGCTGGTGTGGTAAGGAATACTTTAGTAAAAACAATGGAAAAAATAATCGGCTCTGCTCCTATTCTATACCTGATCGAAGGTTTTCATCCAATCCTAAATCTGCTTGTAATACTTTTGGTTGAAGTACATTACGGATAACTAACTTAGACAAATCTATCCTATAATAGTCAAGTTTATCTGGGTTATATTTCTGTACAATTTCTATCTCTTCGCCTTCATTTATCCTGTGGGCTATAACGTGACGATGTACGTAACTGGTTACAAAAGCATATCCTCTCTGCTTTGCCTGTTTCAGAAACTCAACTCTAAGGAGATGACCTCCCCTAGCTCCCCAGTAACCTGGCTTGATACTAATATATTCCATATATGCAGTATTGTTTTTTCCTAAATTCTCGTCATATGTTCCACGTCGAAGCTGATAATTCTCCAATGATCCTCCTTTTGCATAACCAACGATCTCTCCTGATTTGTCATTGATTCTTAAAGTGATAAGGATTGTATTACTGTCAGATAGCGTACTTCTAAACTTTTTTTCGTTTATACGTATCGGGGCAGGTAATTCTCTATAGATATTTAATATAGAATCAATCAGATGATCATTAACATTATTTTCACCGCTTTCCTCCACAACTGGTACCATAATGATCTTACCCGTTCTAATTGAATTTCTTATATCGATCTCTTGTTGCCATGCCTCCCTGAACGCCTGTATATTATTAAAGAAATTGTTTTTGTATGTTTCCGGTAAGTCGCCTAGCACATATTCAAACATCTCTTTCTCCTCTTTCAAGGAACTAAAGTACTTCACAGATTCTTCAATTATGAGCGAAGGGTGCCATCCTAATGCGTGTGCATTGCGACGCGCAAGTTCCATAGCACGCTCAAAATTTCCAAGAGCATATCCAGCTATACGTTCTGAAACTGATAAAAACCACCCAAGTTGCTCATAGTGCTCTCTTTTTACATCATTCTCAGGAATACCAGCATGCGTGAATAATTCCTGCATTCTCACTTTGGCATGTTCAGCTATCTTACCTCTGAAAGGGTAGGCAGTGCGATGTATTATCGCTATTACGATATCAATATCTATTTCAATGTCCTCAATGAATCGTTTAATTCTCTTATCATTTCTCAAGAACCACTCAACTGAATCTTCATGAGGTTTATCAAACCGTTTCAATGGATCGTAGTCATGAAAAAGAGCAGCCACAAAGAGATATTTGATATCGTCTTGACTAAATTTGGCATCATTATTATTAACTTGGCCTTTTAGCATTATACTGCTAGTCGACAATAAAGTAAAATAAGCTGCCTCAAGTTCATGATCTATATTGTGGTAGCCATAATAATCAGATCCAAGTCCCTTTTTAGAAAACTCCGATACTGCATGCCTTAGAACCCTGCTAAGCCATTTATCCTGTAATCCGATACTTGTACCCAATTGGATTATCTTATCTCTTAAAACAGCCTCTTTAGCGATTCCGATATTGTAGTACAGCCACCAGGGAAACAACTTCAGCCGTTTGGACACTGCGCTTTGCCAAGATATCGGCTGGGCAAGAGGATTTGCTACTTGATCCAAACCTTGATTGTTTCCATAGCTTTGATCATAGGTCTTGTCGTCATCTTTAGGTGTCGACAAACTAATTAATACAACATATTATGAGTTTTCATATATGAAGATTACAATTATTAAGAGCTCTCTAATGCGAGAAAGAGCTTCAGTTTTAGCATTAAATACTATTTATTTATGTATTAACAAGCATTTACAGAATATTTACATACCCAGCAACTAGTCCTGATTAGAAAGTGCATTATTGCATAACTTACTCTTGTGTCAAAAGGATGTATTATGAAATGAATGATCATTATAGTATAGCACACAGAAGTTAATCAGTTAGATATGCAAGAGCAATTAGAAACTTGTCATTAATTAATGGGATAAAATAGATATATACTGATTTCAAATACGACTATAGGAAAATGAGATTATGTTATGGCTTCGCATGACGACAAAAGTAATAATCCAACCTCTACACCATCAAGCTATCAACGCCAGACAATATTGAGTCTATATAGTTCAGGAATTGAGCGTGATGTTATCTGTTGGCAATTAGATATTAGCCAAGAAGAAGTCGATAAGGTCATAGAGGAGGAGGAAGGAAGAAGAAGAAAGCAGCAAGCAGCGGACGCAAAAAACCCATCAGAGATTTCTTCTATAGGCAATTCGTTCTATCTTGACGCCATAGTTAACATTGATTTTGCCATCGGCAATGCACAAACTAGAATGTGGAAAGCTTTGAAATCAGGGGGAGCTCAGTTTGATATTTCGATGGAAGAAACCGATAAGATATTGCGTAAATTTTCTAGGTCTAAAGTCACATTTGTAATTCTGCATATCGATCTTGTAGGGTCAACTCAATTATCAATGATCTTGCCTCTTGATAGACTTACAACTATAATTCAAACATTTACTCAAGAGATGTCCACAGTAATAGCATTGTATGGCGGTTACGTGCTAAAGTATATAGGAGATGCAATTCTCGCATTCTTTATAACAAACTCTAGTATTAACAGTAAAGACGACATTCGTCAAAAACAGGAACAATTGTACCTCCCATGTATAAATGCAGTTAATTGTGCTAGATCCATGATCAAAGTGATTCAAAATGGTATTAATCCAATTCTCAATCAATACGATTATCCTGATATGAGTATACGTATTGGGATAGATGTTGGTGAAATTGCATTAATACAATATGGCTGGGATATACATACGTTGGGTGACAAACAAATAGTAAAAGAACCACATCACGATATTCTGGGTTATACTGTTAATGTTGCAATAAAGATGACCAGACTTGCAGAACCTAATGGCCTAGTCATAGGTCAATCACTATATAACATATTAGATGAAAAACAAAGGTCCACATTTGAAAGACTGAATATAAGTCCTGATGTCTGGAGTTATATTGATGAGAAGTCAGGAAGTATTTATCAGGTTTATGGCAGCAAAGAGCACAAATAGACGAAAATTCAAATCTGATAGCAATAGCAATATTACCATTATAGACAAATATAAAGGACAGACCAGGTTTCAGAGCTGTTTGCTACTATTTAGGAATAAATAATTGAATTCTTGAACATTATAAGCTGGAAGCAATATATGAAAATAAAATCAGGTAGTAAATTTTCAATTATGTGTTTAAGGCATTGTGACGCAAGGTTTGAATTTTAGCTCCGACTTACGATCAATTTAAATTAAATGTTTTTTATAATATGTTAAATGTTACAGGGCTATAAATCTGAGAAAGGATTAGCACTGCCTCCATTATCGTTTGAACAGATGTGCCCCAGATGGGCAAGAAAACTAAGAAGGGGACTCGACGATCATGATCTACACATACTGGCCCATGACTCAAAATATTGTATCGTAGGTGAAGCATGGGGTCATAACGGAAGGCATGCAGGTTACTATATTGCGCCTTTAATTCCTCTCCTAGGCTGCTGGAGATGTGTCAACTTTGGTCGAGAAATGGGTAAAATTGCCAAGATCCATGGTCAATCCTGTATCAATGATTTGCAACCAATAATTAGTCATTTTGTTGAACACTGGAATAAGAAGCATAGAAACATCACCAAAAAGAGGCATACTCTATAGAATCTGCATACAGTCCGAAGTCCCAAGTCTAAATAGAATAACAAGGCATCAACCGCATATTATTCAGATCATATTGTAGGTCAAATGTACCAAAGATGGTTTATACCTTAGATAACATAAACAACTTTTAGATCTGAACAGATGTTTTGATTAAGATGCAAACATAGGCATTTTCATGAGACATAAGATGGGCCCTGCAATTAAGTTTGAATTCATTGCATTTATATAAAAAGTATCTATAATTGAAGGTAGATACAACTATAGATACAGGAGGCAAATTTAGAGATATGGTGACAATACCTAAAACCAACAATCTAGGACATTATGTATTTGCTGCCAATTTGAAAGACATAGAAGAAAATGATAGATGTTGCTTGGCTGTTCAAGCAGGGAAGAACGCAATCGTTCTTTTCTATTATAATTCCAAAGTATATGCTCTGGACAATAGATGTCCGCATATGGGCTTTCCTCTAGACCGCGGCACCATTAAAGATGGCATTCTCACATGTCATTGGCATCATGCACGGTTTGACTTAATTAATGGTGGGACATTTGATCAATGGGCAGGTGATGTTACGTCATTTCCAGTCCAAATTCGCAATGGAAACGAAGTATGGGTAGATATTTCAAATGCGTCTTTGGATCCCAACTCATACCATCAGACTCTATTACAAAACGGACTAAAACAAAATATTTCATTAATGATTGCCAAGGCTGTTATTGCAATGTTAAGAGGTCAAGATGGTAACGAACAAAATATGGATGTTGCTACGTTAAAGGCTTTTCGTATTGGTATTGACTTTGGTACTCATTTTAAGCAATCAGGCTGGGGCCAGGGATTAACAACACATGTATGCATGATGAATATCCTATCACGTCTTCATAGTGTAGAAGACAAAGCATTGGCATTATACCATGGTCTTTCCGCTATAGCTCAAGATTGTGCATCAATGCCACCACGTTTTAAAGTCTCTCCTCTTCCTTTGCCATGGCCGGAGTTACCGGTGCTTAAGCGATGGTTTAGACAATTCATAGAATCCCGTGATTCCCAAGCTGCTGAAAGATGTATTATTACAGCTGTAAAGCTCGGTGCTACTAGTCGACAATTAGCAGATATACTTTTTGCAGCAGCAACAGATCATCGCTTTCTTGATGTTGGTCATACAGTTGATTTCACTAACAAGGCATTAGAAGCACTTGATATGGTTGGATGGGATGACAGAGATATTGTAGAATCTGTCCTCAGCAGCCTGGTTTTAGGCTATGCCAATGCTGAAAGGATGGAGGAATCTAATGCATGGCGTTATCCAACCGACCTGATTGCTATTCTTGATGATGCATTCAAAAAATTTCCTACTAACCTAGAAAACAATGAATTCATCAAAGTGGAAAAAGGGAAATGGAATGGCAGAGATAAACTAGTAACAAAGTTACTTGGAGATGATCCACAAACTATTGTAGATGAATTACTAGATGGCTTGAACCAAGGGGCTACCGAAGTACAATTAGCTAGCACTGTGGCCTATGCTTCAGCTTTGCGTATCGCACAATTTCATACACGCAATGAATTTAGTGATTGGGATGCAACCTTGCACACATTTACCTTTGCCAATGCAGTGCATCAAGGATTGATAAGAATATCTACACCAGAGCTATTAAGAGGAGTATTTGATGCTGCAATGAGAATATATCTCAATCGCTTTCTCAATATACCGCCTGCGAGGCTCCCCAATTCGAGGTCAACAGAAGAAAAGAATGGTAACGATATCAATGGCAGCGGCAAATTTCATGATGTTAAAACACTATTAAAAGAGTTGCCAACACTCTTAGATAAACAGCAGCAAATAAATCAAGCAGGGCAATTAGTTGCAGATTATCTCTATAGCAGTGGAAATTCTGAACTACTTTTAGATAAACTAGGAAATCTTTTGTTACGTGAGGATCGCAATTTTCATTCTATCCAAATGACTGAGGCTGCATTTAGGCAATTCTCCATCCTATCTTGTGAAGAGGATACTTTTAATTCACAGCATGCTAACATTTTGATAGCTGCAGCGCGTTACTTGGCTGCTCATTCACCTACTACGCGTTCACAGGGAAGAACCTATCAGATAGCAACTCAACTCCATCATGGAGAAGACCTATTCGAAGAGTAATAAGAACAGCATAGAATGTTATTTCTTTACCTAGGCATAGAATTTAATTCTAATTCGCTTCAAGAAAGAGAAAGAAGTTTGAACGACTGAGAATGCACATAGACTTGTTATGTGGATACGATCCTACTCCTAGGTTTGGCAAGATTTAAAATGAAGAAATCACGAAGAAAATCCAATCAGTATTGCGTGAATGCACATAAACAAAGCCAGTATGACAGTATAATAGTAATAATATTTATAATAATAACGACAGGCTCAACAGGAACATATTATAGTAAAATATAACGGATGTAATTTACGTACAGGTGTATTTAGATTGGGAGATCATTTATTTTTTGACGATACCTCAAGGATATTATATAATCAACTTTCAAAAAATTCGTCGATACAATCCCGCGTAATGTTGAATATTGAACAATTTGAGATTGGGCAGAGCTATGTTACTGCCAAGGTACAAAATAGATACGGAGAGAAAGTTACTATCAACATACAAGGAGGCAGGCCTGGAATAGAACTTCAGGAAAGTTTTTTCAAGACAAAAAGAGAAAAGGGAGAAACCCCAATATATGCATATTTGATAACAAAGATGATACAAGATAAAAACAAAATATTTGCTAGAAAACTTCCGGTTATAGGGCAGAGGGATTGGTTATTGATTTATGATGATACCTTACTTGAACTCTCAGTCAAGGATGCATACGACGAATTGGAAATAATAGTAGTTTAACCATACTATTTTGTTATAGTTTAGAATAGAATACTAATTTAGACTTGCAAAGTTTGTTCACATATAGTTAGTATAACAACTAAGGATTATTTTCACGAATTACAGTAACTATATTCGAACCTGAGTTCGCGACATAGACGCTATTACTTACGGGGTTATAAATTATTCCAATGGGTGTTTTTCCGACAGTAATTGTAGTGACGGTATTAGATGAGCCGTTTATCACGGAAATGGTGCCAGATATAGAATTGGTAACATAAACTTTATCGTCGTTGGGGTTATATGCTATACCATTAGGCCCAGCACCGACTGGAATTACGTCTACTAAGCTATTAGTTGTGGTATTAAGCACAGATACTGTGTTTGATCCTGAATTACTGACATAGACCAGTCCATTAGCAGTATTATAAACTGTAGATGATGGCAAACACCGCCTGAAGGAATCGTTTTAACTGGGCTATGAGTCGTACTGTTGATCACGGATATACTGTTTGTCCCTCTGTTAATGACATAAATCGCATCATTATCTGGATCATAGGTGACCCCTGATGGGTCAAAAAAGCCCATCTATCTCTCATACAGGAATATTAATCAACAAAACTTTAGTTCTATCCTTTAGATATTCTACAATTCTTCGATTATACTCTTTTCGTATGGCGAGTGCAATCTATGCTCTAGTCCTAAGAACATACATGCTCCTAGATGCCGTGTTCCTCCATTGTAGTAACAGCGTGTTTGTCATAAACCTTGAGTAAAGATCTTAGGAATGATTTACCTACAATCATCATATTCCTATGTCTCGAGATGTAAATTCCTAAATTTGTCTGTGTATTGGTTCTACAACGGCAGCCCATAATCAGCCTAGTGCGAGCTGATCTATACAATGGCTTCATCAATTAGAAAAGCAGATACTCTTTTGTAATGGTAAAGATGCCTAGGATTAAGTCTCTGAACCCATTTCCATATGTCACATGACTACTTCCTCTCTTTTTGCAAATTGTTGTCGCATGACTGCAAAAAATAACATGCTTCGACCATACCATGCTTGCGACCCTTGCCATCATAACTGACTAGTAAAAACAATTAGTATTTAGTGCGCTAATGTAATATTTACACGTTTTGCTGATCTAATTTGTTGCTGTCTGCTGGTGACGGATTAATACTATTATTACTATTATTGGTTGTATTAGTATTGGCTGTACTGTTTGAATTAGATTTGAAGGTATGGCAAGGGTTATTATTTATGCATATAGTAGTGACACATGGTTGATTGTCGATACAGCTAGTTGACGTAATGTTTGAAGTTATATTCGACGAGGCTCGACCATCATAGGCCCTTATGGATGGCATAGAATGTTGCTGCTGCATAAGTGCCAATGCTATCACTATTACCACAAATACCAATAACGACGATGTGTTGCCTATCATCCTAGCAATAGTTGATCCCATACTCTACTCGGTAAGTATCATAAAACTAATTATTTCTGCCTTTCGAAAAGTATATTTTAGGAAAAATTTTAGTAGATTATAACTTTCTATTTAGTAGGTCTTGGTCATTTTGACAAATAAAAATTTACTGGCCTGCATTACTTAACTACCCCACAGAGATACTTATTTGTCATATGGGTTATCGTAAATTATATGCTTCCCATAACACTAACGCACACATTTGAATTTCTTCTGCCCAAGGTCGATATATATCCAGTTTTATATATAATAGTATACTGGTCACTTGTATCCCAGATTCAAGAATAGCATAGCCTGTTATTGTGCACATTGTATAGTAAGATCTTTACAATCAATGTAATCTCTAAGTTCTGTGATTAAACTAACGGTAAATATTTTTGGCTTCTTGTTTCCTCATATATATGAATTCTGAACTAGTATTAATTATTGTGTTGTTGTTCTTTGTTTTTCTTATGCTTTTTGAGATCATCTGGAATTTTAAACCCTTTTCCAAATTGGCTGATTTTTGATGCAATGATCTCTTCGGTTTCATCGTTAAGTTGTTTGACATTGGTGGATACCTTTGATTTCGTCTCGGCATTTTCTTCCATATAGTAATAGAGAATACGATACCTTTAATTTAATTATGATCCAAAATCATGTGCTTTATTCATATATATCCGCATAGTAGAGTCCCATCCATAATACCCGATCTACCATCTGTAAAGGGGAGACATCTTATCTTCTGGCCCACCTTAACCTATACTGCATCGGCGCTCAGGTTAGGCTACGCCATATAGCACAGACTCATTTTAGGCAATTCAAGGAAAACACTTGATGATATACTATGGCCTTCACAGCGTGCAAGGACTTTGGCAGTTTGAGAAGACGTAAAAGAGCAGCACAAAAGATTAGTTGATGATAACAAAAGGTACTGTCATGACCTAATTGGATGGACTTGGTTATCATTATTATCTGTCTTTGTTCACGATCTCTATATTGAGTATTTCGACCCATATCGTATCTCATTTCCTAACTTCTTTTGCTCACCTATCTTACCTTGAAACAACATTTTGTCGACAGTCTTCAGATGATGATAATGATAATGATGACGTTGATTGACTAAGATACGTGGATGTAAGGTACTAGTCTCATGGCACAGTACTTATGTAAGGTTGACGAAGTATCATCATGATAAATTATAGCGGGCCATCAAACAGATTTGTTGCTACCAACCCCAAGAACGGCCATGAGAAAATTGTAGTTGATAGGGAAGATGCCAGACATCTTGAAATATTTATGAACGGTAGCTGGAGACACATCCAAGAAAAATGTCGGGAATATACAAATAAGGATTGCAGGAAGAAGACATACATAAACTACTAAAGACGTCAGCGTTAGCATTGATTCTAGTAATTATATCGAAGGTGGACCCCAGGTACAGAAGAGCGAGTCTCCAATAAAGCCCCCAACGAAGTTCGAATTAATGGTGAGAGTCTAAAATGAAAAACATTTGTATTTATCGTATCATGGGATTGCAGGGATAGGAGGAGTTTGTTGTACCTTTGGCATACACTTATTGTTATGTATACTCCAATATGATCCTACTTCGCATTTAGGCATACACTTATTGCTATGTGGACTCCAATATGATCCTGTTTGACAAGTATGAAACTCGATACAAGCACTAGAACTTGGACTCCAATATGATCCTGTTTGACACAATGGATGATTAGAAGTTGGATTTGTTGGTGAAACCGAGGAAGGCGGCGATCCTTGAGTAGGTAATACATCGTTATTGTTCATAGCTGCATATACTAATTGTGTGTCAGATGAAACAAAAATAATAGTCATTAACGACGATAATCCTAATGCCAATACTACTGTAGCGATAATTGGTTGGACATGCAGTTTGCATTTCATTTTTGCACACCTGCTGGGCTAATAAAATATTTAATAATATAGTATAAGGGCTTACATTTTGAGATATAGTAGTATATTATATAAGAAGCTTATTTATTACTCCAAAGAAGACATACATGCATTAAAGAAATGGATAGATTACATCCCGGTCACTTTTTTAATAATACTCTACATCATCGCATTGACAAACTGTGAATTGCTTACGACATACAGGACACTCTTCTGCATCACAACCAAGATGATGAATGCCTCCAGGGAATACTCCACAAATATCACATGGGTCATCTCGATCTTTATAATGTGTAGTACGCCCATGCAGATTCCCATTGACTTTGACCATTTTCACTTTGCATGTGTTAAAATGGCTATCTTTCTTTCTCCCTCTATGACAGATTGTACATTTTTTTATGATATGTATGGTATACTACCTTCTTTTAATTAAGTCATTTAAAGATCCAATTTGAATGTTTAATAAAAAATGTAGTTGCAAATAAAAATTCGAGCAAGAGTAGAACGATTTGTTAAAGCTACAGACAAAGTAAAAAACAAGTCTCTATCCAGTACATAGACTATTGCTGTTCTGGCAACTTATGTAATAAAAAATTTAATGGAGTGTATAGAGCATAACCTAATTGTAAATGCTAGTCATATTTATATTACTACAATAACATAAATAATGCTAACCAGAACATCATTCAATTTGCCAAAAAAGAGATGAAAATATGGACGTTTTATTCAGCTCATTTTTTCTCAACAGACAACAAACGTATGATAGTGAGTGTGCCTAATCTGGATCAAGCTGTGAAATGTTGTGAGAAAGCATAAGGATTCAGAATAATAGGTTAAGATTTGGTCCATACATTCCATTACTTAAAGCACAACATATTTCAAATTCGTTTCTATCTTGTGCATGGCAAGCTGAGAAGCTTTTGCCCGGTGTACTAGCATTTTGATAGAAGGTAAAGCACTGTTGTCAATCGACATATTTAATACCCTATTACCTATGTTACATATTTTCTATAAAAGCATCCGGAAACTCATATCTTTCTCGATGTTTTTATTTCCTGCATTTTACCTCATTTGCTATCAAATAAAAAACAAACATAAAAATGCCTACAAATGTAAATCTAATGGGTTAGCTTGACTACGTATTATCTTGAGGACAACCTTATCATTGACCATTGACATACTGTAAATTATCATGTGCAAGATACAGACCTCGGCAATACTGATGCCATTCCATTCAATCTCCACCTATCGACTTCATTTACTTTCATAGATAACGAAGAGTAAATTTTGTATATCGCATTATACTCAGACTGCCAGGATCACGAGATGGTATCAGAAGATAATCATGAAGAAGAAATAGATATGATAGAAGACAAACTTGCTTCTCTCAGTCTAAAGATTCCAGAACTATTAAAGGCTCCTCCTCATGTTGAAACTCCTGCTACATGGGTTCGTATAAGGGGAGATAAAGCATACATCTCTGGACATGGACCTCAGAATCCAGATGGCTCTATAGCAGGACCATTTGGGAAAGTGGGAAGCGAAGTATCTCTGGAGCAAGCATATGAATCTGCAAAATTAGCAGGTCTATCAATATTGGGTAGTCTCAAACGAGAACTGGGTAGTTTAAGTAGAGTAACAGCATGGCTACAGGTCAGAGTCATGGTAAATACAGTAGCAGGATTTACTCGGACAGCTGATGTAGCAAATGGATTTTCTGATCTAATTTTTGCATTATATGGCCGTGAAACAGGTATGCATGCACGCTCAGCTATAGGAGTACAAGCATTACCAGTATGTCTTCCTGTTATAATAGATGCTTTGGTAGAAATAGCGCCTGCCGGAGTCTGATCTAATAATAAAATTTGGTACTGATACTATGAAGAGATGGAAAAGGGTTATTTATTTGAATCCGTACAAGCACTTACCATGACTAATCAATTAATCTATGAGACAAGCACACAATATTGAAGTCTATTGCTGTACCAGCCAATTTGACTGACAATGGCGGATGAAAGACCTTCTTACACTAGAAAATACAATCCTGGGATAGCTTTAAGTATGCTTTCAGGGATTCAATGATAACATTGTAAAAAAAATGTCTGTAGATATAATCATGAATTATGCGAGATATGTATGGCAAAATTGCCAAGACAGATAATAATAACTGTTATGGTATGCTCTTGGTCTCTTAGAAGGCCAATCACAAATCAGCAGCAACGGCAATAATAAACAGCAGGAGTTAAAAAAACAACACCAGATGCATCAAACGACTAAAAGTTGGAAAGTACTTCAGCATGATCATATATGGCATTTAGTCATTAGAAGACAGAGCAACTACATTGGTAGACATCTGCCTAGCTTTTCGATATTATTCTTATAGTTGTTGCCATAATTACTACAAAGGTAAGTTAATGTTTATCTTGTTATTTTTGTCATCTAGTACTTTACATCGAGATAAGAGTCAATATTTTATCAATAAGGTATCCTAAAAATGGACATTTAATGGAAATCCTTAATAAAAGTGACTAATCCCACAACAGTACAAGTCAACACATGCATTTTTAATAGTTTATAATAATATGGGGTATTATTCTCTTGGAATCCATTACGATATCAGGTGCTGTGGTTTGAGGAATTCCAAATAGAGCAATAGAGAGCATACATATTTTATTTTACATTGATTGAATCCTTTAATCTATTTGATATCTGGGAATATTATTCCTAATCTTTGCATTATAACTAAAACTATCCCAATAGCAGATGCTACAAGTAATAATGGTAAGACATTGTTATGTCCTAGTGCATGCAAAAAAGTTCTAAATCCAAATGGTCTTGCAGCCAAAAATAATAATGCCACCAAGACCAATAAGAGTATAGCCAATTCCCTCCCGAGGTTTTTGTTGCTATATGATGTTTGATCAGCTGATGTGGAG